>JBBITY010000058.1:4824-12783 GCA_037440565.1 Desulfurellales bacterium | reverse complement strand
GTGCGGCCAGCTCAGCCACGTCGCCGCATGCGGCTCCCATTCCGCCGGCATGCGGTAACCGAGGGCGGCGGGAGTCGCAGGGGGCGCAGACATGGAAAGCGCAAGCCGTAAGCCAACAGATCTCAGAGTGCGTGAAGGGATCCACGCCGGCGCGCATGACAGTAGCGATGGGAGGGCGTGAGCACTGCTCCCGCCCTCAGGACTGAGGCCGCCTCACCCCGGCGCCAATCTCGAGGGGGGGAGCAATGCTCCACCCCGAAAGATTGCTTCATGGACGCTCAGTCCAGATACCGCCTGAGCAGGCCCTCGTACGCGTCGACGCGGCGGTCGCGCAGGAAGGGCCAGTGACGGCGTGTCTCGGCGATGGCCGCGCGATCGCAAGCGACCACGAGCACTTCCTCCTGATCGTGGCTCGCCCGCGCCAGCACCCTTCCGAACGGATCGCAGACGAAGGATGCGCCCCAGAACTCCAGCTCTCCCTCCCGCCCCACGCGGTTCGCCGCCGCGACGAACACACCGTTGGCGATGGCGTGGCTGCGCTGGATCGTCTCCCACGCTGCGTGCTGTGCCGCCCCGAACTCGGCTTTTTCGGCCGGATGCCAGCCGATCGCCGTCGGGTAGAATACGATCTCGGCGCCGCTGAGCGCCATCATACGCGCCGCCTCGGGAAACCACTGATCCCAACAAATCAATGTACCGATTCGCCCCGCGCGCGTGGCAACGCTGCAAAAACCGAGGTCGCCGGGCGTGAAGTAGTACTTCTCGTAGTAGAACGGGTCATCGGGGATGTGCATCTTGCGGTAGCTGCCGGCCAAGGAGCCGTCGGCGTCGATCACGACGGCGGTGTTGTGGAACACGCCTTCGGCGCGTTTTTCGAAGATCGAGCCCACGACCACCGCGCCCCGCGCCGCGGCGACACGGCCCAACGCTTCGGTGGTCGGCCCCGGAATGGGCTCGGCCAGGCCGAAGTTGCCGACGTCCTCGCTCTGGCAGAAGTACTGCCAGCGAAACAGCTCCTGCAGGCACACAACCTCGGCGCCGCGGTCGGCGGCCTCCTCGATGCGCGCGACGGCTTTGCTCAGGTTCTCCTCCGGATCCGCGCTGCAGCGCATCTGCACGAGGCCGACGGTGACGGAAGTGGTCTCCACGGCTCGCGACCATAACATCCCGACGGCATGGCGGTCGATGGGGCGGACTGGAACCCTCACGGTCCCCCGTCCGGCCGGTGATGCGGGGATGGGGTCCTTGGGCGCAGGCGCTGCTCTCTGATCTCTATTCGGTGGGCCATGGCGACTGCGGTGAACTTTTTCGTCCAAGTGGGGGGCGTGACAATGGTGGAGGAAGGGGGGTGCTCGCGACCGCGGGGTCGCGACTTGGGCGGTGCGATCTGGTAGCGTCGCGCGCATGGCCACCGTGCGCGAGCGCCTCACCAACGCCGCTGCGACCGCCGTGCGCGAGGCCATTGCCGATGCCGGCGGCAACGAGGTCTTCTTCCTCGGCGCGATCGAGGACGGCCGGGTTGTGGATGTGCGCGTGCTGGCGCGCGGGAACCGGCACGCGGCGCCGGCAATCCTGCGCATCCCTCGGGCGGGCGAGGTCGTCATTCACAACCATCCCGAGGGCCCTCTCGTGCCTTCCGATGCCGACATCGAGGTCGCGTCGGCTCTCGGCAACAACGGTGTGGGCTCTTACATCGTCGACAACGGCGTCCAACAGCTCTACGTCATCGTCGAGCCGCTGAGCGAGGACGAGGAAGCGCTGCTCGACCCCGAGGCGGCCGCGCACCTGCTCGGACCGCAGGGATCCATCGCCGGAGCACTTCCTGACTACGAGCACCGCCCGCAGCAGCTCGCCATGCTGGGAGCCGTCGTCCGCGCTTTCAACGACCGCGAGGTCCTTACCGCCGAGGCCGGCACCGGAACCGGCAAGTCCCTCGCCTACCTCGTGCCGGCCATTCTCTGGAGCCGCGCCAATCAAGAGCGCGTGATCGTCTCCACCCACACGATCAACTTGCAAGAGCAGCTCGTGAGGAAGGACCTGCCCTTTCTCGTCGAGCGCGCCGGCCTCGAATGTAGGGCCGCGCTCGTCAAGGGCCGCGCCAATTACCTCTGCCAGCGCAAGGCCGCGCAAGTCCAGGCGCAGGGCGCGCACTTGGTCGAGGACGACCTCGTGAATGAGCTGCGGCACATTCTGGAGTGGGCGAAGACCACCAAGGACGGCAGCCTTGCCGACCTGCCCGTGCGCCCGCGTGCCGAGGTCTGGGAGCAAGTGGTATCCGAGAACGACAACTGCCTGCGCGCGCGCTGTCCGCACTACCACACGTGCTTTTTCTACAGCGCCCGGCGGGCGGCGGCGGCGGCGGATATCCTCGTGGTCAATCACCATTTGCTGTTATCCGACCTGGCGTTGCGGGACGAGATCGCCAATTATACCCAGAACGCCGTGCTGCCGCCGGCGATGCGCGTGATCATCGACGAGGCGCACCATCTTGAAGACGTGGCCACGGCGCACTTCGGCAGCCGGGTCAGCCTTGCCATTCTGGACCGCACCCTCAGCCGCCTGCAGAGCCGGCGCACCCCGAGCAAGGGCGTGCTGCCGGCGCTGGCACTGGCCCTCGATTCCGTGGACGCGCGAGAAGACAGGGCGATCGCCCGAGGCGCCGTGCGCTGGATCGAAGAGCGCCTCCTGCCGGGCCGGATGAGCCTCACAATCGATGCCGAGGAGTGCTTTGCGCGCCTGCTCACCGGTTACCAGGAGTTTCCGCATCGCACGCCAGACGCCAGCGGCGAGGAGAAGCTGCGCGTCACGGCGGACGTGCGCGACAGCGCGTTCTGGAAGCAAGTCGTCGATCGACTCGGCACGCTGGCGGCCGGGGTCGATGCCTATGCCGTCGGCTTCGCCGGAGTGTTGGATCGCGTCGCCCAGCTTTCCGAGGCTGCGCCGCCGCAGGTACGCTACCTGGCCACC
Source organism: Desulfurellales bacterium (assembly GCA_037440565.1). Taxonomy (GTDB): domain Bacteria; phylum Desulfobacterota; class Binatia; order HRBIN30; family CADEER01; genus JBBITY01. The sequence continues at coordinate 9,816 of JBBITY010000058.1, read as the reverse complement.
GAACTCGGTGCACTGCAGAGCCGTCTCGCGGGCTTCGCCGTCGCCCTGCTCGACTTCGCGGCCGCCGAGGCCGATCGCTGCTGCTGGATGGAACTGCACGCGCGGGCGCGCGGCGGGCCGGCGCTCTCCTGCCACACCGCGCCGATCGAGGTGGCTCCGCTCCTCCGCCGCACGCTCTTCGATCACTTCGCGACAGTCGTGCTCACCTCGGCCACGCTGGCGGTGGACCGGCGCTTCGACTACCTGCACGCACGCACCGGCGTCGCGCAGGTCGAGCCGCGGGAGCGCATCGCCGCGCTTCGCGTCGAGTCGCCCTTCGACTTCGCCCATCAGGCCCTGCTCCTGGTTCCGGGCGATCTGCCGGAGCCCACGGCGCCCGGTTACGAAGCCGCGACGCACGAAGCCATTCGGCTCGCCCTGCGCACGACCGGTGGCGGCACATTCGTTCTCTTCACATCGTACGGCGCGCTCAACCGCGCGTTCACGGCGCTGGAGTCCGATCTCTGCAGCATGGGGCTGCTGCCGCTCAAGCAAGGGCAGACGAGCCGGCATCTGTTGCTGACGCGCTTCAGCCAAACGCCTGGCGCGGCGCTCTTTGCCACCGACAGCTTTTGGGAGGGCGTCGACGTCAAGGGCGACGCGTTGCGCTGTGTGATCATCGCTCGCCTGCCATTTCGGGTGCCGACCGAACCTATCGAGGCGGCGCGGGTGGAAGCCATCGAAGCGCGCGGTGGCAATGCGTTCCTGGAGCACGCCCTGCCGCAGGCCGTGATCAAGCTCAAACAAGGCTTCGGGCGCCTGATCCGCAGCCGAACCGATCGCGGCTGCGTGGTCATCCTCGACAGCCGCGTCGCGCGCCGTCACTACGGGCAGGCGTTCCTCGCCTCGCTGCCGCCGGCCCGGCAGGTGGTCGCGCCAACGCGCCGGGCGTTTGCAGAGATGGCCGCGTTCTTTGACCGACGATCCTGACCGACTGTTGCGGGGTTTCGTTGCGTGGCGCGAGGGTGTTCGCGCCCGTCATGCCTGCGAAAGCGGGCATCCACGCTCGGGCCGTTCCCCTCCCCCCGCCGGGATGCCCGCCTTCGCGGGCATGACGAAGTGCCATTGGGTTGCACGCGCAGCCCGCGCCGAGGTGCCCCTGAAAGAAGGCCACGGGATCGGCGATGACACCGCCGAACAGGCGGAAGCGGTGCCCTCTGCTTGTTTATAGGGAGCGGGTTTCAAACCTGCCCCTGCCCTTTTTCACCGCCCGTCTTGTTGGGGGGGAAGCGTTGCTCCACCCGAAGGGATTGCCCACAAGCTGTGCGGAGCCCTCGACTCGCGTACCGGCTGTGGTACATACCCGCCGTGGAAGAAAGGGTGCTATTCCTCATCGGCTCGCCGCGCTCCGGGTCGACTCTGCTGGCGCGGATGCTCGGCTCGCACTCTCTCATCTACGGCCGCCCGGAGCCCCATCTCCTGACTCCCCTTGCCCATCTCGGCTACTACGCCAAGGTCGACAAGGCGCCGTACGACGCCGTTCTCGCCGCTGAAGCAGTCCGCGAGTTCGTCGAGCACCTGCCCGCCGGCGAGCAGGATTACATCGACGCCTGCCGGGCGTACGCGGACACGCTCTATCACCGGATGCTCGCCACGCAGCCCGGCAAGCGCTTCTTCCTCGACAAGACACCCGCCTACGCGTTGGTGCTCGATTTTATCGCCAAGCTCTACCCGCGCGCGAAGTACATCGTCCTCACCCGCCATCCACTGGCCATCTTCAGCTCGTACGCCGAGTCGTTTTTCAATGGCGACTACCGCACCGCGCACGCATACAATCCGCTGCTGGAACGCTACGTGCCTGCCATCGCGAAGTTCCTCCGCGAACGCAAGGTGCCGCTCTCCCACGTGGTCTACGAGCAGCTCGTGACGGATCCGGAGCGCCACCTGCGGGACCTCTTCGCCTTCATCGGCGTGCCGCACGAGCCGCAGGCGGTGGAGTACGGCCGTCATGAACCGGCGGAACAAGGGCTCGGCGATCCGATCGGTGTGAAGAAGCACACACGCCCAACGACCGAGTCGATAACCAAGTGGGCGGTCGAAATCGCCAGCCAGCCCGACCGCCTGCAGCTCTGCCGCGAGATGATCGGCCGCCTCGATCCCGCTGACCTGGAGCTGTGGGGATATCCGCGGGCCACGCTGTGGCAACCGCTGGATGCCGTGCTGGGGAAGGGGCTGCGTCCGGCGAAAAAGCCCTTCAACCGCTATCGCCTCGAACGCTTCCTCATCGTCAAGCTGCGGGCGCTAGTGCGCCGGAGCGGGTTCTTGCGCCGGGGGCTACAGAGGATTCGACTCGGCGCGGACGTACTGCTGAGAGAGTAGGGGATTCGGGGTAGGGGCGAATCCTCTATTGGCCCCGTTCCGGCGGTCGGTCGAGTCGCCGGGGCGATCGGGGGGATCGGGCGATCGACGGATCCCCACCCTACGAGTCGGATTTGCTGTACGGACCGTACGCCTCGTCGAGCAACTCCACTGGATGCGCCACGCGGATAGGCAGGCCGCGGGCGCGCAGGCCGAACTGGATTTGCAGGCTGCAGCCGGGGTTCGCCACCGCCACACAGGTCGCGTCAGTACTGAGGATGTTGTCGATCTTCCGCTCCAGCAGGCGGCGCGCCATGCTGCGTTCGGTCAGATTGTACGACCCCGCACTCCCGCAGCACCGGTCGCCCTCCGGCAGCTCGACCAGTTCGATTCCCGGGATCAGGCGCAACAGTTGGCGCGGCTCCGCGCGGACCTGCTGACCGTGCGCCAGGTGACAGGCGTCGTGGTAGGTCACGCGCTCGCGCACCGCCCCTTCCGGCGCCTGCAGCCGCAGCGTCGCGAGAAACTCAACGGCGTCGCGCACGCGGCCCGCAAACGTCTGGGCGCGCGCCGCGTACCGCGCGTCGCCCGCGAGCAAGGTGTCGTACTCCTTCATGAGCGCGCCGCATCCCGCCGCCGTTACGATCACCGCGTCGAGATCACCTGGAAATGCGTCGATCACGCGCCGCGCGAGCTGCCGCGCCGTGCCTGGGTCGCCGGCGTGCAGGTGCAGCGCGCCGCAGCAGCCTTGTCCCGGTGGGTTGACCACCGTCACCCCGTGGCGGTTGAGCACGCGCACCACCGCCTCGTTGGTCGCACCAAAAAGCTCCCGCGCCACACACCCGATGAGCAGGCCCACGCGAGCCCGTTCGGTTCCCTGCGCTTGGCTGACCGGGGGAAGCGGGCGGGACGGGCGCAGCGGCGGCACCAAGCGCGCCGGCGGAACGATCCGCGCCAGTGCCCGCCAGGCGCCGAGCTGCTGCAGTGCACGCAGGGGCGCCAGCAAGACGCGCAGCCGTTCTGGATACGGAAACACGGCCGTTATGGCGCGCCGCCGCCAGCGGTCCCACCACGCGCGCCGATAGTTGGCTTCCACGTACGATCGCGCCTCCTCGATGATGCGGCCGTAGCGTACGCCCGAGGGACAGGCGGTCTCGCAGGCGCGGCAGCCGAGGCAGAGGTCCAGATGGCGAACGACATCCGCCGACAGTCGCAGCGAATCGTCTTCCACGGCGCGGATCAGGTAAATCCGCCCGCGCGGGGAGTCCATCTCCGTCCCGAGTTCGACGTACGTGGGGCAGGCGCTGAGGCAGAGGCCGCAATGCACGCACTCCAGCAGCCGTTCCACCGGCGCCACCTGCGCCCTGAGCGCGGCCACTCAAATCCCCCCGACGAAGCGTCCAGGACTGAATACGCCGCTCGGGTCCAGGGCGCGCTTCACTCCCGCCATGAGCGGCAGGCTCGCCTCGCTGAAGCCCCACGGATCTAGCCGGCCCCGCAGCTTCGGAGGCAGGGCTTCGAAAATCACCCACGCATCCTGCTCTCGGGCATACACGCGCATCCACTCGGCAAACCAGGCGACTGCCTCCTCCTCACGCGCCCCGAGCACCTGGCACCACGCCACTCCGTTTCCGGCATGCGCCGCCACCTCCACGACGACCCGGCGCGCGGCCGCCTCCGCCTGGACGCGATCCAACACGGTCCCCAGCCGGCTCGGCACGACGCTCAGCCGGGCGACCAATGCGTCTTCGTTGGCGGGGTGTGGAAAATCCTGGAGCGCCTTGAGGAGGGCCGCCGCCCGCGCAGCGTCGCACCGCGTCGCCCCGCCCTCGCTGGCGTCGCAGAGCCGCTGCTCCTGCACGTCCATTTCCGCGCGACTGCCGGCGCACCCGATCACCAGCGCCGCGCCGGGCGCCAGGCCGATGGCCTCCGCCGCCGGCTCGTTCACGGCTTCGAGCATACTTGGAAAGACCGACCCGTCGAGCAGCGAGCTGGCGCGGCGCATCGCCGCGCCCAGCGTGGGGGCCGGCCATACGAACAGCCGCTGCTCAACCGGGCGCGGGCGCACCTTGAAGCTCGCCTCCACGATCACGCCCAGCGTGCCGAAGGAGCCGGCGAAGAGCTTGGGCAGATCGTACCCGGCGACGTTCTTGACCACACGCCCCCCACCTTTCACCACCGTGCCGTCCGCCAGCACTACTTTGATGCCGATCAAGAAGTCCCGCACCTTGCCGTAGGCAAGCCGCAGGGGCCCGTTGCGATCGGCCGCGATCAGACCGCCGATCGTCGTTCGGTCGGCCTGCGGCGGATCGAATGGCAGCCACTGGCGTGCGCCTGCCAGCACCGCATTGAGGGCGGACAGCGTCAGGCCCGGCTGGACCGTCACCGTCATGTCCGCGGCATTGTGCTCCACCAGCCGGTCGAGACGCTGCGTGCACAGCGCCACGTCGTAGCGGCGAGGCGGAAATCCGATACCGAGATGCGTCCCGTTGCCCGTCGGTACCAGGGCTCCGCCGCGCGCCCGCACGGCGCGGACGACCGACGCGACCCCTTGCTCGCTTGCTGGCCGCACCACACACTGCGGCACCACACCGCCGGCACTGAAACGCCACACCGCCTCGCCGCAGTCGACCGCGGTCGCCCCCATGAGCTGGC
>JBBITY010000058.1:0-4814 GCA_037440565.1 Desulfurellales bacterium | reverse complement strand
ACGTCGAGATCTACCGGTCCTCGGGACACAAAATCCTCGACGATGCGGCCCGGCTCCGGCGCCGCATGCAGTGGAACCGCTGGGCTCATACGGGCACCTGCCGGCGCGGCCGCCCCACTTCCACGCAACCGCCCGGTGCGGGAAAGATCTTCCCCGGGTTGCAGCGCCGCTCCGGGTCGAACACCGCGCGCAACTGCTGCATGAGGAGCAGGTCCTGCGGGGCGAACAGCAGCGACAGCTCGCCGATCTTCTCGACGCCGATACCGTGCTCGCCGGTGATGCTGCCGCCAAGCGCGACGCAGGCTTCGAGAATCTCGTGGCCGGCGGCGATGACGCGCTGGACTTGGTCCGCATCGCGCTCGTCGTAGAGCAGGATGGGATGAATGTTGCCGTCACCGGCGTGAAACACGTTCGCGATGCGCAGGCGATGCCGCTCGCCGATGGCCGCGATCGCCCGCAGGATGTCGGGCACCTTGGTGCGCGGCACCACGCCGTCCTGCGTGCAATAGTTCGGCGCCAGGCGTCCGACGGCCCCGAAGGCCCGCTTGCGGCTATTCCACAACGCCGCGCGCTCTGCTTCGTCGGCGGCCACGCGCACCTCGCGCGCCCGATTGGCGCGGCAGACGGCCATCACCTCGCTCCCCTGCTCCTCGATCCCCGCCGCCGGCCCGTCGAGCTCGATGATCAACACCGCCCCCGCGTCGGTTGGAAAGCCAAAATGATACGCGGCTTCGACGGCTTCGACGATCAGCCGGTCCATCATCTCCAGCGCCGCGGGAACGATGCCCGCCGCAATGATGCCCGAGACGGCGTTGCACGCGTCGTCCACGCTCTCGAAGATCGCCAGCAGCGTCTGCCACGCCTCGGGCTGTCGAATGAGGCGCACGGTCGCGCGCGTGACGATGCCGAAGGTTCCCTCGCTGCCCACCACCAGACCGCGCAAATCGTAGCCGGGGACATCCTCCATCGCTCCGCCCAGTTGCACGACCTCGCCGTTCGGGAGCACGAGCTCCAGCGCAAGGACGTGGTTCGTCGTCACTCCGTACTTGAGCGTGTGCGGCCCCCCGGAGTTCTCGGCAATGTTGCCGCCGATCGTACAGGCCGGCTGGCTGGAGGGATCCGGGGCGTACAGCAGCCCGCGCGCCTCCACCGCCTTGGTGACGTCGAGGTTGACCACCCCCGCTTCGATCACGGCGCGCCGGTTGGCGAAGTCCAGCTCGACGATCCGGTTCAAGCGGCTGGTGCCGACCATCACCGGCGCATCGAGCGGCAAGCAGCCGCCGCTCAAGCCGGTTCCTGCCCCCCGCGGCACGAAGGCGACCTCCTCGGCATTCAAGAGACACATGATGGCCACGACTTCCGCCGGTGTGCGCGGCAGGACGACGACATCCGGGACGCTCTTCGCCAGCGTGTAGCCGTCGCACTCGTACACACGCAGCGCGGCCTCGTGCGTCACGATGCCATCTCGACCGACGATCCGAGCCAGGTTCGCCAAGAGCCGTTGATCGAGCATGATGCTTTGACACGCTACTGACCCCGCAGTAAAAGCACAAGCCATTCATGTCCGCCTCGACTCCGCCCTTGCGCGTGCTGCTCGGGCCCGGCCCGAGCGCCGTCCACCCGCGCGTCTTGCGCGCCATGAGCATGCCCCTGGTCGGCCACCTCGACCCGGCGTTCATCGAGATGATGGAAGAGACCAAGCGCCGGTTGCGCGACCTCTTCCATACCAGCAACGCGTTGACGATCCCGATTTCCGCCACCGGCTCGGCCGGCATGGAGGCTTGTCTGGTCAACCTGCTGGAACCGGGCGATACCGCCATCATTGGCGTCAACGGCGTCTTCGGCACGCGCATGGCCGATATCGCCGAGCGCTGCGGCGCGACCGTCGTGCCCATCGAGGCGCCGTGGGGGCGCATCATCGATCCGCAAGACATCGCCCGTGCTCTGCGCGCGCACCCGCGCGCTAAGCTCGTCGCCGTCGTGCACGCGGAGACCTCGACCGGCGCCTGGCAGCCGCTGGAAGAGATCGGCCGGCTCGTCCGCCAGGCCGGTGCGTTGTTCCTCGTTGATACGGTGACCTCGCTCGCCGGCTGTCCGGTCTTGGTGGATGAGTGGCTGATCGACGCCTGCTACAGCGGCACGCAGAAGTGCATCAGTTGCCCGCCCGGTCTCGCGCCGCTCACGTTCGGCCCGCGCGCCGTGGCGGCAGTCAAGCAGCGCAAGACCAAGGTGCAGAGCTGGTACCTCGATCTGACGATGATCGAGCGATACTGGGGCGAGGAGCGCGTGTACCACCACACGGCGCCAATCTCGATGAACTACGCATTGCTCGAAGCGCTGCGGCTGATCGACGAGGAGGGGCTGTCAGCGCGCTGGCGACGCCACGAACGCCATCATCATGCGCTGAAAGCCGGGCTTGCGGCCATCGGTCTGCGGCTCGCGTCACAGGAGGGGCATCAGTTGTGGATGTTGAACAGCGTCCGCATCCCCGACGGGGTCGACGACGCGGCTGTGCGGCAGGCGTTGCTGCGGGAGTTCAATGTGGAGATCGGCGGGGGACTGGGTCCGCTGAAGGGAAAGACGTGGCGGATCGGCTTGATGGGAGAGTCGAGCACGGAGGGGAATGTGCTGCTCGCGTTGAGCGCGCTCGAACGCGTGTTGTCGCGTTTCGGGCATCCGGTGGACGCGGGGGCTGGCGTCGCGGCCGCAGCGAAGGTGTTGGGGGGATAGCCGCCGTTCGGGTGTCGGGTCCACGGTTTCAGGTGTCAGTCGGCGGTGGCACAGGAACCTTGCGTCTGCTGGAAAGGCGGTGCCGCCTTGGGCAGACGTTTGGGATCCCTCACCTCGCGCTGAGCTTCTTGATCAGCTCGCTGGCGAGCTTGCCGTCGAATTGGCCGGCGTAGCGCTGCCGGAGGGCGGCCATGAGGGGACCGATCTGCGTCGTGCCCAGTTCCGCTGAGAGGGTGCGGATCGCCGCTTCCAACTCCTCGAGGGAGAGCTGCTTCGGCAGGTACGCCTCGAGAATCGCAATTTCGGTCTCGTTCTGGACGACGGTTTCGGCGCGCCCCGCCTTTTGCGCGTACCCGATCGCTTCGATGCGCTTGCTCAGCTCCTTGCGCACCAAGCCGGCGATGTCGGCCTCTGGCAGCTCGGCCACCTGTTTCTCGACCTTGAGATTCTTGATCGCCGTGAGCAACCCACGCAGAACGTACACCTTGGGCATCTCGCGCGCCCGCATCGCCGCTTGCAACTCGCGCCGCAGCTCCGCTTCGCTTGCCATCGCTCGTCCCCCATCTCCGCAATCAGTCGGACCCTTTCATCCTCGCGCTCTCCCGGCAAGAAAGGGCGCGGACGAGGGATGCTCCTCGCGGCAGCCTGAAACCGGGCGACAATCTCCGGAGGGAGAGATCACCGGGAACACCGTTCCGACCTCGAGACTCGAGCCACGGTGCGCCAGTCCCATTCCCGAGAGGTGGAGCAGTGCTCCACCTCGAGGGATCTTTTCACGAACTTTACACCCCCCTGAAAATCCAGCGCATCACGGCCGTGCGGTCCTGTCCGTTGACATACCCGTCGCCGTTGGCGTCGACGCCGGGGTGGGCCTGCTCGCCGCCCCTCGCAATGTCCTCGACCTGAAATCCGTCGCCGTCCATCACCTCGCGCGCGACGGAAACCAAATCCGCGGCGGTGCGCAGGCCATCGCCGTTTGCGTCACCGCGAACGGCGGCGGCGCCGGGCAGTTGCCCTGCCGAGGCACAGCCCGGATCGCGCGCACAGTTCAACAGCACCGAGAGGTTGTTGGAAGTGGAGAACTTGTTCGCCGTGGCGGCGTCGTACCGGCCGTCGCCGTCGAGATCGCCACCGGCCAAGGCGATCGGCCGGGTGCTCACGCCGTCAACCTGACCGAAGGATGCAAACAGAAAAAACTGCCCGTTACCCACCCCCCGCAGTACCCGCATCGAGTTGTCGGCTTCATTGACCACGCCGAGGTCCACGATCTGGTCGCCCGTGAAATCCCGCGCGACCAGGGCGCGCACGATGCTTCCCCCGCCCGGTGGGGAGGGTTCCTTCGGGGTGAACGTCCCGTCGCACCGTCCGAGCAGCACGCGCACGCTGCTCCCGCTCGTGCCCGTGTTGGAGACGGCCAGGTCCGGTTTGCCGTCGCGGTCGAAATCACCCAGCCCCAACGAGAGCGGCTGTTGGCCGACCTGGTTCGCGGAAAGTCTCTGGGTCAAGGCGAACGTCCCGTCCCCGTTGCTGCGCAAGACGGAGACGCTATCGGAACCCTGGTTGGCGACCGCCAGATCGTCGCGCCCCTGTCCGTCGCAGTCCAAGTTCGCCGCGACGATGGCAAGCGGCGCGTTCTCGACCACCGTGTGGCGCGCTGAGCCGTACGTCCCGTTTGCCTGCCTCAGGAAAACGGCGACGCGCCCGGGTAACACATCGCCGGCGCCGGTGGACACTCCCGCAATGGAGGCGGCGATATCGACCCGTCCGTCCCCGTTGAAATCCGCGGCCGCCACCGCCCCGGGTCTCGCAAAGCACTTCGCCAAAATCTGGCCGCTGCAATCGGTCTCCTCGGTTTCGGACGTGCAGATGGTCGTGCCGTTGGCACAGTGCCCGGTGGTTGAGCCGGATGGCACGAAGCATTTCGCGAGGATCTGCCCGCTGCAGCTCGTCGCCTGGGTCGCGACGGTGCACGGCGTCGTGCCGTCCAGGCAGCGCCCCGTCGGAAGAGCGGCGGGCGCGCCGAAGCGGCCGCGCCCGAGGTTGCGCAACACCAGCACCCGTTCGCCCTCGCTGTCTGCCGCCAC
>JBBITY010000057.1:0-13028 GCA_037440565.1 Desulfurellales bacterium | reverse complement strand
ACGGTCGTACGCAAACAGCCCCCCGTAGCGCAGCACTCCCTCGCCCCCAGCCCGCTCCTTCACAACAACGGCGCGCTGGCTCGGCTCCAACTCCATCGCAAGTCTACCTGCCTGCCCCCGCACCACGAGTTCCACCACCACTTCCTCTGCCCCAGCCCCTGCGCAGTGGCTCGGCGCCTCCTCCAGCGTAAACCCCTGCTGCAGCCCCACCGGCCCGTTGACCACCCACTCCCGCACTACCACACCTCCGGCCCTGCGCTCCCACTCCGCCTCGTTGCCCTCGAGCCGCTGCCTCTCCGCTCGGCCGACTCTCTCCCAGTGCGTCTCGTCCCTCCCTGCCTCCCCGCACCCAAGCCGCTGCCAGGCAAGGCCCCAGCGCACCCCGCTCGGCCCTACCTCCACTCTGAGTGCCTGCCCGTCGTGCTCCGCACGGAGCCCCTGCGCCGCATTGGCAAAGCGCACGGCCCGCGCTCGCCCCGCCTTGCCCTGCACGTGGTACGAGACGCGCTCCTGCCCCAGCCGCTTCGAGATCGCGGCCCGCATCGGTACCGGCAGATCCCGAAAGCGCGCCTCCTGTTTGCCAGGCTTGCGCCCCTGCACCTCTGCAGAAGCCCGCCAGCGGTTCGCTACGCGGGCCGCTTCTCCGCGAGCGCTGCTCCGAACAACTGGAGAAGTCGTCTCCGTGCTAGTCGCAAGGGCCGCGCGCGGCGCTGCCGCCGCCTCTACGTACACCGGGGCCACTGAGAGCAGGGCCACGACAACCAACCGGCGCTTCCAAGCCATGGTGCTCCTCCCTTCTCCCAAGCGCGCACTCTACGGGAGAAGTTGCTCGCACCAGGGCCTGCCACGCCCTGCCCCGATGTCTCGCACAATGCGGCTTGTGAACTCTCAAATCCACCAAATGGACCCCCACTCCATCCGGGGATTTCCCCACGGAAAGCTCGGTGCCGTTCCTAGCTGCACTGTCTGCCTTTTGTCAAGAAATTACTCGCCGAAGTTGGAGAACACGAGGGCGCCGGTGAAGAAGAGCCACTCCCACGGGCGGACGTTTACCAGCTGGGTCGCGCAGACCCACGTGCCGGCGCCGCAGAAAGCGAGCATATAGGCCACGTGCGCCCACCAGCGGTAGGAAGCCGGGATTTGCGCCTGCAGCGCTGCGCGCGGGTGCGGCATGGCGTCGTTCCTACGACCCACCCGCACCGATCATGCGCGCGACGGTGTTGCGCTGGATCTCGGACGTTCCCTCGCCGATCTCCAGCAGCTTCGCATCACGATAGAAACGCTGCGTCGGCGACTCCATCGTATACCCGGTGCCACCGTGGATCTGCAGTGCCTGCTGCGTGACGCGCGTGCACGTCTCGGTGGCAAAGAGCTTGGCGCGTGAGGCCTCGAGTACGTGCGGCTCGCCGCGCGCCGCCTTCCACGCCGCCTGCAATGTGAGCAGGCGCGCTGCCTCGATGCCTGTGTGCATATCCGCAAGCATCCAGGCGATGCCTTGAAACGAACCGATGGGCTGCCCGAAAGCGCGGCGTGTCCTGGCGTAGGAGAGGGCGTGCTCGTATGCCGCCGTGGCGAGTCCCACGGCAAACGCCGCGGCCATGATCCGGCCGAGTGTAAGTGTGCGCATCGCGGCGGCGAAGCCCGTGTCCTGAGCACCGAGCAGATTTTCCGCCGGCACCCGGCAGTCCTCGAACACTAGCTCGGCCGTCTCCGCCGCGCGCACGCCGAGCATCTCAATGCGGCGCGCGACGCGAAAGCCCGGCGTTCCCCGGTCCACAATCAGCAGGCTGAGGCCCTTCATGCCCTTCTCGGGTGCGGTCGAGACGGTGGCCACCACGAAGTCGGCAAAGGTCCCGTTGGTAATGAACATCTTCGTGCCGTTGATGACATAGGAGCCGCCGTCGCGCACGGCGTGGGTGCGTAGCCCCCCAGGGTCCGAGCCGGCATCGGCCTCGGCGAAACCCCAGCAGCCGATGCGTTCACCGCGGATGCCCGGCTCGAGGTAACGCCGGCGTTGTTCGTCACTGCCGAATGCAGCAACGGCAGACAGCGCCAGGGCCACGTGCACGTACACGCCTAGCGCGATGCCCGCCGACGCCTTCGCCAGCTCCTCGGCGAGAATCGTGAACGTCACCGCGTCGCCGCCGCTGCCGCCGTACTCGGCCGGAAACGCCACGCCGAGGTAGCCCAGCTCCCCAAGCTGCCGAAAGAGATGGCGAGGGTACTCGCCCCTGCGGTCGCAGGCTTCGGCAAGCGGTGCGATCTCTCGCGCGGCAAACTCGCGGAGCGTTTTGCGAAACAGCTCCTGTTCCTCGGTCAGTGAGAAGTCGATCATCGCTCACGCTCCGCAGAAGAGCGGCTTTCGCTTTTGTTGAAACGCCGCTACGCCTTCCCGGTGGTCTTCCGTCTGCAGGCACTGGACCTGCGCAAAGATCTCGAAGTCGAACTCCGCTTCGCGGTCGCGGTCGAGCGAGCGGTACGCTGCCTCCTTGGTGGCGCGCAGCGCGCGGGGTGGCCCGGCCGCGAGCTGGGCGATCAAGGCGGCGGCTTCTGCCTCGAACGACTCGGCCGGAAAAACCCGCTGGACGAGGCCGATGCGCTCTGCTTCCTCCGCACCGATCAGCCGCCCGGTCATCATCAGATCGAGCGCGCGCCCGAAACCGATCATGCGCGGCAGGAAGTACCCCGCCCCCATGTCACAGCCGGCCAGGCCGATCTTCACGAACGGAATGCCGATACGCGCCCCTTCGCGCATGATGCGGAAGTCGCAGCTCAGCGCCAGCCCCACACCACCACCGACACAGTCGCCGTGGATCTTCGCGACGGTCGGGATGGGCAGTGCAATGAGCGCGCGCAGCGGATCGAGATAGTGGTCAACGATCCGTTCCCATTCCGCCGGCGCGCGCGGCACCATCTCTCCCTGGTCGGCGCCGGCACAGAAGGCTTTCCCGTTCCCCGCGATGACCAGCACCCGTGCCGCCGAACGGCGTACCTCCGCGAGGGCAACAAGGATCTCCTCGAGGGTGGAAATGTCGATCGCGTTCAACCGCTCGGGCCGGTTGAGCGTCAGGGTGGCTACATTTTCGTGGTAGGAAAGCTCGATTACGTTCATCGGCATCATCCTTTCGTCTTTGTGAGGAAGCCGTCAGCACCGAACACGCGCTGGTCGTGCGCGATCACGAGGCGGCTCCGTCCTCCCGGCACCGGTCCGGGTCCGGGCCCTTCGCCGGGACCCGCTGGCGGCGCGTCGATCCACCGCTGCCGCTCCCGCCGCCACGTACCGCGACTGACAAGGCCCAAGTACCTCACGCCGCGCCCTCCATGACAATCACGCTGCGCACGGCGGAGCCGCCGTCGAGGGCGTCCAGCGCTTCGTTCACGTCGCCGAGCGGAACCGTGAGGGTAACCAATTCGTCGAGGTGGAGCCGGCCGTCCATGTACCAGTCAGCAAGCTGCGGGAAGTCGAGCGCGGGGTTGGCCGAACCGTAGATCGAACCGCGCGGCGTGCGATCGAGCAGCAACCACAGCGGTGAGAAGCGAACCTCCGCTGTGATGGAAGTCAGCCCGACGGTCACGGTCATCCCCCCGGGAGCGGTCACGGCCATCGCTTGTGCCAGGACATCGGGATTTCCCACGGCCTCGATCACCACGTCGGCACCGAGCCCGCCGGTCAGAGTACCCACCCTCCCGACCGCATCGTCCCTGCGGGCATTCACAACGAATGTCGCGCCGATACGCCGCGCAACGGCGAGCTTGTCGTCGCTGATGTCGACGGCGATCAGTGGATGGGCACCGGCTGCTGCTGCGCCCTGAATGGCACTCAGTCCGACGGCTCCACAGCCGAACACGGCAACCGAGTGGCCTGGACGGATCCCGCCGGCCCGCACCGCTGCGCCAAATCCGGTCATGACACCGCAGCCGATCAGGCACACGCGATCGAGCGGCGCATCGCGGCGAATCTTGATCGCCTGTCCCGCAGCCACCACGGCGTACTCCGCGAAGCCGCCGACGCTCATGTAGCGGTTGAGCTGGCGCCCGCCCTCACGCAAGCGGCCCGGGCTGCTCACCTGTAAACCGGCGCAGAGATTGGGAGCGCCCCGTCGGCAGGGCCGGCAACGCCCGCAGCTCGGAGTCCAGGCGATGACAACGTGGTCCCCGGGGCGCAATTCCTCCACGGCGGGGCCGACTTCTGTAATCACGCCCGCAGCCTCGTGACCGAGCACGGCAGGCATCGACAGCGCCTCGCCGGTTGTCTGCGCGTGGCGGTCGCTGCGGCAGACACCGCAGGCGCGAACTCGGACCAGCACCTCTCCGGCCTGCGGCCGTTCGATATCGACCGCCGCCACGCGCAACTTCGCCCCTGGGCCGTCGAGCACCGCGGCCTTGCACTGCATCATGCGGATCCTTTGGCGGATTCGGACTGCAGAGATGACCCGTGCGGCGCCACGCCTCGCCGGCCGGCGTAAATGTAGCGCGGCTCCTTCCAGTGCGGCACCGGCGCCGGCGCGGGGGGCACCTGCGTAATCAGGCAGAACTCGGGCGCGTAACGTGCCGCCAAGGCAGCAGTGCCAATCTCCAGCGCGCGCAACTCGTCCGCCAGCGAGTGCCGGCCGAGTTCGAGTCGAGCACACACACGTCCGAGCTTCATTCCCACTCGCATACGGTAGTCGTAGGGAACCGTGTACAGGCAGCCATCGTGCGGGCTCAGCGAGTACACGTTGAAGCCGTGTTCGCTGAGCCGGAGGCGCTTCGCCTTGCGGACTGTGAGCGACAAGATTTGCCTGCCCGCTTCCGTTACCCCACAGCGGCGCTCGGCTGCGTCTTGCTCGTACGAGATCTCGACGATGAACTTGGGAAAGCCGAGCAGCTCCCAGCCGACGATGCGGGCGATTTCCGTCGTCACACCGATGTGCGTGAGATAGATCCCGAACCCGGGTGCCCGCTCTTGCATCAGGGCGGGAATCAGCGGGATATCGAAAGCGGGCTGCCGGCGCACAGGGATGCCGATCATGAACTCGCGGTATGGGCCAATGCACATCCGGCGGTACTCGAGCGCCACGACGAAGACGAGCACCCGCCGGGGAGTGAGCCGCAGGGGCACCAGCTCGGCCGTCGGGATCAGGGCCCGCGCCTTGGCGGCGCTCGCGGTAAAGGTGGCGAGCATCATCTCCGCCTCGTAGCTGCACAGCGGCAAATCGACGGTCGTCCCGTCGGAGAGGGCGAACGGTCGCCGCACCGCTTCCGCGCCAGTGAAGAAACTATCGGCCACGCTCATGGTCCGCTCCAATTTTCGTAGACCACGTGGTACAGGAGATTGTCACCCGGGCTCAGCGAATACACGTCAATGATGCCTCGGCGTGCCCGCCAGGCCTCGCCCTTCGCTACCGAGAACGACAGGATCGAGGTGCCGTTCTCGGTAACGGTGCACGTCCGACAGCGACCATGATCGGCAAAGGTGATGTCTACGAGGAACTTCGGGAAGCTAAGAATCTCCCAGCCGACCGCGCGGGCGCGTTCCGTCGTGACCGCGATATGCGTGAGGTAGAGCCCGAAACCCGGCCAGCGCATCTCGAGGAGGGCTGGCAGCAGCGGAGGACTCCAGCGCGTGCCCCGCAACACCGGAATGGCGACGAAGACCTCCCGATACGGCCCGATGCACTTGCGCGTGTACTCGACCGCGACAAAGAGGAGCAGGGCCCGCCGCGGCGTGAGCCGCACGGGAACGAAGTGGGGTGACGGCAGCAGCGCGGCCGCGCGGTCGCTGGCGATGGTCACGGTGAGCGCCGTCATCCGGGCTTCGTAGCTGCGCAGCGGGAAATCCACACTGCCACCATCCGTAAGCGACAGCGGGTGCACTCGGCGTTCGGCTGCGTCGAAAAAGTGGGGGTCAAGCGTTTTCATGCGCTAATGTTTCCCGTCGCCCTTCCCGAGGCTCGCCTTCCCGCTCGGCGAGGACAGCCGCCGCCGGCTCTGGCTGTGAGATCATAGCGTTGTGGTCGGGCACCTGGTGCGCAGCGAGGGCCTCGACCCCCTGGGTTCGGCCGCGCAACACACGCTCGGGGTCAGCGGGTGACACGATGGCTGCCGCCGTGCGCAGCGCGAGGGCGATAATGGTGAGCGTCGGATTGTACCCGGAGCCGGTGACGAACACGCCCCCGTCGGCGCAATAGAGGTTGTCGAGGTCGTGAAACTTTCCCCACCGGTCGCAGACCGATTCGCGCGGATCGGTCCCCATGCGGAGTCCGCCGAGCACGTGGCGCGAACGCGGCGGTACCGAGGGCTCGAAGGGGCTGAAGAAGCCGTACGCGGCGCCTGCCGCTTCGAGAATCTCGAGCATCTTCGGCTTATAGAAGGCGGAGGCTCCCAGCTCGAAGGGATGGTTGCGATACGTCAAGCGCGGCACCGGCAGGCCGAACACGTCGCGGACGTCGGGGTCAAGATCGATCCGGTTGGCCGGCTGCGGTGCGTCTTCCCCCTGCATGGTCATGACCGCCAGGTGCGCATGAAACGGGCTTTCGACCAGCAACTGCTTGAATGACAGGCCCACGGCGCGCGCAAACGCGACGGCCTCCGGCCGCAGGCTTTCGCGTGCGGAGACGATCGGCTCCGAGGAGGTCCCGAACTCGACAATCCCGCCGAGCGGCCAGTCCGGATGCAGGGCGGCCCCGCCCTCGCGGATGCCACGAAAGTCACTCATCGCGTGGGTGACCGAGCGGCCCCGCTCGCCGTGCAGGCGCTGCTTGAAGATGCCGACCCCGATGGTTTGGAGGTGGAAAAGCATGTGGCGGCCGAGATGGCCGCTGGAGTTGCCAATCCCCGCCCTATCGGGATCGGAGAGCAAGCAGAGCCGCGCGCTCTCGATGGCGCTGGCCGCAAGAATCACGATGTCAGCAGTCGCCCGCTGTGTTTGCCCATCATCGTCGACGTACTCGACGCCCGCCACGCGCCGCCTGGTAGCATCGAGGAGCAGGCGCGTGACGTGGGCGTTGTAGCGAAGCTGGCAGTTGCCGCTCACCAGTGCCCTCCGCAAGGTGGTGACCGCGGGCGAGCCCTTGGCGTTCCGCGGACATCCGTAGCCACCGCAGAAACCGCAACTGACACACGGCGAGCGGCCATCGTACGGCCGCGTGTTGATCGCTGCCGGCGCGGGAAAGGGCCGGTAGCCCATCCGTACCGCTCCGTTGGCCAGCACGCGCCCGACATACATCGGCGGCTGCGGAGGCAGCGGATAGGACGCGCTGCGCGGCGACGCAAACGGGTCCGCTTCCGGAGCTTCATCCGCACCGGCCACCCCTGATAGCTGCTCTGCCTCGGTGTAAAAGGGTTCCAGCTCTTCATAGACAAGCGGCCAGTCCGCAAAGCTGGCGCCCGGAAAATCGCGCCCCGCGTCGCGCAGAGCAGTGGCGAGCCGAAAATCGACCGCGGTGAAGCGCGGGTAAATCACATCCGAGATCACCGCCGCACCGCCGACGTTGCGGGTGAGGGCGTTCACGTCGGGGTCGGCCCGCGCCATCTCAGCCTCGCCCGTACGAAACGTACGCGGCTCGACCAGCGGGTCCTGGCGCACGAAGTTTCGGATCGACATCTTGATCTCGTCGTTGCTGTACAGCGGCCACGGGATGCCGCCGCGGCCGTCGAATCGATCGAGGCCGGGAAAATGGTTGTCGCCGGCTTCGAGAATCAAGACCTTCCACCCTGCGGCGGTGAGAACGTGGGCCGCGGCGGAGCCGCCGGCGCCGCTGCCGATGATCAGAGCGTCGAAACGGTCAAGGCCGGTGTTGCCGAGGATGCCGGGGGTGTCGGAGGAGAAGCTCATGGCGGCACGTCCAAGCAGTAGGGCTCCGGAAACGGACCACCGGGCGCGACCAGGCTGGTGCTGCTGAGGATGCTGAGAAACCTCTCCATCGCTTCGCTGAAGCCGCGGCAGTCCTCGTCCGGATTGGGACCCGAGTTCGGGTTGTCCGGCCGCTCGCGGTAATGACCCGGCACGGCTGGGTCGTAGATCGTGTAGCCCAGGGGCTGGCTGTCGCCGTCGAACCCGATCAGCTGCCAGCCGAGCCGGTCGCGGTTGCCCCCGTACTCGGGCGCGCACAACATCCCTTCCACGGTGTGCAAGGTGAGCAGTTGCACGAATGCCGGATCGGCCTGCCGAAGCACAGATGACTGGTCGGCGGGATCGAGCTCGGCAAAGGAGCGTCCAAACCTCTCACGGCTCGCCGCGTCGAGTGCCGCGAGGCCGTGGCGGTACTTGCGGCGGAGATCGGTTTCGAGCATCTCCGTCGCTAAGGGGTTACCAACAGCCTCCGGGACTGCGTCCGCGCCGAGGATGCGAATTTTCCAGCTCATCGCGCGCAACCGCGGCAAGGGCAGATGTTCGCGGAAGGCATTGGAAGGAAAATTCTCCGCCAGCGCGGAACCCGGCCGCTCTGTGATCCGGCGCGGCACGCCGTCGCTGACACCGTGACAGCTCTGGCAAGCCAGACTTCCGGTCGGAAAGTGCGGTTGCGGCTGGCGGCCACTGAACGGCCCTCCGGCGAACACGGGCCGAGCGTGGAAGACGGCGGACGTTGCCGCCGCCACGTCGTGCCCGTCCACGGCGCCGTTCCCATCGACATCGCCCCCTCCGATGCAGGCCGGGTCCGCCGAAGCCAACTTATGAATCGTCGCGGTCACATCGGCGGCGGTCACGAGCCGGTCGCAGTTGGCGTCGCTGCCAGGCAGGAAACTCAGCAGACTCTGGATATAATCAACCACGCCGATCTCACGCGCGCCGGGTCGATCGTCAGTCGGGATGATCACGGCAGTGGCGGCGCCAAGAACGGCGATCTCCTCAGCGGTGAGAAACCCCTGGGCGCCGGTTGGCGGTGGCATGGCCAGCGGAGCGTGAACACCTGCCACCCATGAAAATCGGTGCGCAAACTCAGCCCCCACGGCGGCCACCGACAGGGCAAGGAATTGGCGGCGGCCGAAGCTGCGGAGCAGGAACGAAATCGCCTTTGTTTGGTCTTCGTTTTCGCTCATCGCAACGCCGATTCTCCCTCGAACATCAACCGCTCCAGGGGCTGGGCAGGAAAGGTGCAGGTCATACAGCCCCCCGTACAGTTGCTGGAGATGCGGATAGAGATCCTGATAAGCGGGGTACAATGCCGCGTACGCCCGCGACCCCTCGGCGTCGGCAGGGCACAAACGTTCATGGCCCGTCCTCCGGATAGGTTCGATACCACCCTGGCGAGATGTGCCGGTCGACATCCATGCGCTCGTGCCAGGGGGTAGCGTGTTGGCGGGCGATTTCAGCGAGCCGGTCGAGCCGCGAGGCAACCACCGTCTCCAGAAACCGCAGGCGCTCTTGCCGGTCAGTGACGGCGAAGGCGTCGGCCCAGATGGCGCGGCCCGCCAGGAAGCCCGAAGCACCGCCGCGACAAGCCAGCTCGAGCTGCTCGCAGAATGGCTCGAACAGGACACCCCCGCTGAGCCGCACCCAGGGAACCCGAGACGCCTGTGTCAGCTCGCGGCACTGCGCAATAAGGCACTCACGGTCCTTCTGCACCGTCGGGTCGCCCGGGAATTCCGCTTTCAGCACATCTACGGCCAAAGCGCTCATGGCCCTGGCCGCCGCGCAAACGAGATGAAGTTTGCGAGAGTTCGTGTCCTCCCTGTTTTCGCCCGGACCCGGAATGGTGAGCGGCTCGACGAAGCAGAGGAGATCGTGCGACATGCACTCCGTGCTGAACTGCTCCACGACGCGCAGCTGGCGGCGGGCGAGGTCCTCGTCTTCCGGACAGTAGAACACCAGGAGCTTTGCTGCCCAGGCACCCATCCGCTTCACTTTCTTCACCGTCCACTCCGGCAGGAGCTCCGTGAGCCCCTCGGCGGAAAGACCCTGGTAGCCCGTAGCCTCTACGCTCACCAGTAGTCCGATGTTGCCAGGCGCACCTGATGCGATGGCGTGGCCGGCCCCGTAGATCGGATCGAGCAGCACAGCGCCGCAGTGGGGTGCGAGCATCTGGCACAACTCCATCTTGAAAGCCGTCTGCTCGGCACTGATGTCGCCCGCAATGTTGGGAGCGATCTGGTGCCAAACCACTCCAACGTGATCCAACGCGCAGATGCGAAATACGCCCTGCCGGTCCGCCACTTGTTCGATTCCACGGAGCTTACCTACTGACAGCTTCGTATGCATTTTCACTTCGTCACTCTCTCGAGCGCTCACCGCGTGCCGTACTCCTTCCCGAAAATCAGCCGCGCCAGGATGAGCTTCTGGATTTGCGGCGTGCCGTCGCCGATCTGCCAGCCGATGACATCGCGCAGGCGCTGCTCGATCGGCAAGTCCTTCGTGTATCCGTAGTGCCCGTGCAGCAGCAGGCACTCGTGAATGATCTCGGCGGCAATCTTCGGCACCCACCACTTGGCCATGGCGCCCTCGCGGTCGCAGCGCTGCCCGTTCTGCCGCAGCCAGAGAATTTTGTATGACAGCCAGCGCGCCGCTTCGAGCAAGGTCGCCGCCTCGGCGATCGGGAAAGCAACCCCCTGGAAGGTCGCCAGCGGTACGCTGAACTGCTTGCGCTCCTTCACATCCTGAATCGTCTCGTCGACTGTCTGCTGGGCCGCACCCAAGCACTTGAGCGCAATGAAAGCGCGGTTCACGTCGAGGTAGCTGCGGATCATCGGGAAGGCCATCCCCTCGCGCCCGACAAGGTTCGCGGCCGGCACGACGACGTCCTCCAGGAAGATCTGTCCCCTCGGGATCGAGCGGCAGCCCATGTCCTCGTATGCACGGAACGACAGGCCTGGCGTGTCACGCGGAACGAGAAACGCGCTGATTCCGCGCCAGTCCGACGAGGAGGGATCGGTGCGCGCGAAGACGTAGAACACGTCGGCGTTCAGGAATGAGACGGAATTCTTCTCACCATTGAGCACGTAATGGTCACCTCGTCGCTCGGCGCGCGTACGCATCGCGCCCATATCGGACCCGGCTCCGGGCTCGGTGAGGCAGAGCCCGATCATCTGCTCGCCGGATCGCAGCCCGGGCAGCCAGCGGGCTTTCAGCTCGTCGGAGGCTTCGGCAATGAACTCGTGAAACACCAGCGGCGCGAGGCTGGGCAGTACGCAGTTGAAGTCGCCGCGCGCCACCTCCTCGGCGACGATGCCGGCATAGATCAAGTGCTCAGTAGCAGCCACCTGGTCGCCCACGAGCCGGATCACCTGCTTGATCTGCTCGCGCGGGTACTCGCCGGTTCGGTCTCCGTGCGCGTAGCGCGGCAGCAGCTCCTTGAGCGCAAACCGGCGCAGCGTCTCGCGGAAGGCTTCCTGCTCGGGCGTGAAGGCGAAGTCGATCATGTTGAACGCTCCGCATCCCGATAACTGAGTATGACCTGCTCGACCTCGGGCGCGAGCTTCATCCGGGCCAGGCGGCGTACCGGAACGAAGCCGCGCGCGCAGAGCCAGGCCACGGTTCGAGCCAGCGTCTCTCGTGCCGGTCGTGGCTGGAAGCCCAGCTCGGTGCGCGCCTTACGGCACGGCATGTTCTGATAGCGCCCGCCAAACTCAGCGACCGTCGCTCGGTCCACCAGAGGCCGCCGGCGCGCGAGCCGGCCGATGCCCTCGAAGACCGCTGCCAGGGCCGCCATCACGCTCACGGGTAACTCCGCGATCGGCGGTGGGAGGCCGGTCAGGTGCGCCAGTGCTTCGTACAAGGCTCGCAGCGTCAAGTGCGGCCCGGCCAGCAGGTATCGCTCGCCCGCCCGGCCCGAAGCGAGCGCGCCGAGGATGCCCGCTGCGACGTCGTCCACGTCGCTGATCGGAAACCCGCAGGGGAAAATGAACGGCTGACCGCGCAACAGATAGTCGTGGACCGCCTTGACCGAATCGGACACTTGGCGGAAGCCGGGCCCGAGGATGAGGCCAGGGTTGACAACGACGACGCCGACCGTGCCTGCACGGGCCGCCTCGAGGGCCAGTTTCTCGGCATCGAGCTTCGCGCGCAAGTAGTCGCTGCGGGGCGACTCGGCGACACGGGTCTCGTCGATCTCCTCCTCCGGCCGCCGGCCGAACTCGACCGCGCCGGAGGTGCTGACGTGAACGACGCGCTGCACTGCGTGGCGGCAGACTGCCTCAAGCACATTCCGGGTGCCGTCGACCGTCGGCCGGATGATCTCGGTCTCGACATCGCGTGCCCACATCGCAAAGCCGGCCGCACAGTGAACGCCCGCCGCGCAGCCGCGCACCGCCCGTTCCACTCCATCGCGGTCAAGCAGGTCTGCTACGGCCACCTCGCAACTGTTCCGCAGGCAGGTCGCAAGCCGTGCGGGGTCGCGCGCCAGGACGCGCACGGCCTCGCCCCGCTGCAAGAGCTGACCCGCCACGGTACCGCCAAGGTGTCCGCTTGCCCCGGTGACCAAGATCATCGTTTCGCTCCTGCCGGCACCCACCCCCTGGTCGTCCCTTCCATCCTGCCACCAACGGTGCGGAACCTGAGCACCGGCCAGTGCGCGCGAAGCGCAATGCGGCGCAAGCGCCGATCGGGGTTGACCACGCGCGGATGTCCGACACACTGCAGCAATGGCAAGTCAGCGATGCTGTCGGTGTAGAAGTATGATCCCGCCAGGGAAAGATTGCGCGCGGCGGCAAACTGCTGGGCGAGCTGGCGCTTGCCGTCCCCCCAGCAGACCGGCTCGATCACCCGTCCGGTCACGATACCGTCGTCAACCTCGCCGTCGGTGTAGAGTGCGTCCGCGACGCCCAGGTGTTCGGCCAGCGCGTCAATGACCATGCGCGGTGCGCTCGATAGCAGTACGACCTGATGGCCGGCTTCCTGGTGGGAGCGAATCGCCGTAACGGCTTCCGCGTAGATGCGACCGCTGATCGTCTCCGCCACGCACTGCCGTCCCCACGCCATGACCTCGTCGAACCGGCGGCCTGCCACCAGACGCCCGCCCTGACGGATGACGCCGCGGTAGTCGAGACGGAACAGCGTATGTTGCAGCCAGTAATACGTGCCGCGCAGCGCGAAGTCGGCCAGCGGGATCTCG
>JBBITY010000056.1:0-13061 GCA_037440565.1 Desulfurellales bacterium | reverse complement strand
ATCACCAACATCGAGATGGAAAGCCACACGCCGCTGCAGGTCGGCGATCGGGTGAGCGTCAGTCAACGGCTGGTGTCGGTTTCGCCGTGGAAGACGACACGGCTCGGCGAGGGCCATTTCTGGGTCATGGATCGCTTGTACCGCAATCAGCGCGGCGAGTTGGTGGTGCGCGAACGCATGACGGCCTTCGGCTACGGACGCGGCACCGGCAGTTCCGCGGCCGGCGGCGGATCTGGCGGTGGTTGGAGTCCGGTGGTCGAGGAGGTACTGCAGGGCGAGAAGACCGGCTACCAACCGGTGGCTTTTCGCGATCGCTTCTGGGAGGACGTCCGCGATGGAGAGGAATTGCCGAGGCTGTACATGCCCATCACGTTCACGCGCTGCGTGTACCTCGCCTCGGCCACCCGCGACTTCTCGCCGCAACACTCCAATCGCGAATACGCGCAGCAGCGCTCGAAGACGAAGGACGTGTTCGTCAACACGCCGTTCAACCTCGGCATGGTCGGCCGCTTCATGACCGATTGGGGCGGGCCGCGCAGCACGATCCGCCGCATCAACATCGCCATGCGCGGAAACGTCTGCGCGGGGGACGACATGATCATCACCGGCAAGGTGATCCGCAAGTACGTGGAAGACGGCGAGCACCGGGTCGACCTGGACGTCACGATTGCAACCCAGGACGGGCCGGTGACCCCCTGCACGGCGACCCTGGCCCTGCCGAGTCGCGGCAGCGGTGAGGGCAGCTAACTCCAATACGAAGAAGATGCTCAGCCCGAGAGCGCATGAAGAAATCTTTCGGGGTGAAGCGATGCTCAACCCCTCAAGAAGGGTGCTGGTGCAACGGAGTTCCAATCTTGAGGGCGGGAGCACTGCTCCCGCCCGTCCCCCCCGTGTTACAGCCCGTCCCGCCGGGGTTGTTCCACAAGCTCTGAGCTTCCTGAGGAGTTTCGCATGAGTGCCGAGACGCACTGGGACCACAGGGTCGACCTGCTCATCGTCGGCTCGGGCGCGGGCGCGATGACGGCGGCGCTGACGGCGTACGATCGCGCCGCGTCAGTGCTCCTCATCGAGAAGAGCGACCGCTACGGGGGCAACTCGGCGATGTCGGGCGGCGGCCTGTGGGTGCCGAACAATCACCTCATGGCCGGCGTTGGCATCGAGGACACGCCGGAGGAGGCGTGGAGGTATGTGAAAGGAACCGTGGGCGACGCCGTGCCCGAGGAGCGGCTGCGGGCCTATCTGGAGAATGCACCGCTGATGGTGAAGTACCTGACCGAGCATTCGCACGTGCAGTTGGTTGCGTTGCCCGAGTACGCCGACTATTACCCGCATGTGGCCGGCAGCAAGCCGGGGGGCCGCTGCCTCGAGCCGAAGAACTTCGATGCCCGACTGCTCGGCGACGAATTCCTGCGCATGCGCGAGCAGAACCCGCAGATGTTGATCATGGGGCGCATCTTCATGACCGTCTTCGAAGCGCGCGTGCTGCTCTGCCGGTCGCCGGGTTGGATCAAGCTGACGATGCAACTGATGGGGCGCTACTGGCTCGATATTCCCTGGCGTTTCAAATCGAAGCGCGACCGCAACCTCGCCATGGGCAACGCGCTCGTCGGCATGCTGCGACGGTCGCTGATGGACCGCGGCATTCCCCTGTGGCTCAACACGCCGGCACGGGAACTTGTCGTGGAAGGCGGGCGGGTGGTTGGCGTCGTGGCCGAGCGGGAGGGTCGGCAAATGCGCATCCGTGCCGACAAGGGCGTGGTTCTGGCGGCCGGTGGTTTCGAGGCCAACCAGGCGATGCGGGAGAAATACCTGCCCAAACCGACCCGGGCCGAGTGGTCGTGCGGCAATCACTACAACACGGGCGACGCGATCAACCTCGGTCTGTCGGTCGGTGCGGCGCTCGATCTCATGGACGACGCGTGGTGGGGACCCACCACGGTCGTACCGGGCGAGCCGCACGCACGCGTGCTGGTGATCGAGAAGTCGTTGCCCGGCAGCATCTTCGTCAACAAACGCGGCCAGCGCTTCGTCAATGAGGCGGCGCCCTACATCGACGTCGTCAACGCCATGTACCGGCAGCACACGCCGGACAGCCCATGCATCCCGGCGTACATGGTGTTCGACGCCACGTTCCGCAAGAAGTACCCCTGCGGGCCCGTCTTGCAGGCAACGCAACAACCCGACTGGGCGCTCCCGAAAGCGCTGAGGAACTATTTCAAGAAGTCGGACACGCTGGAGGGGCTCGCCGCCCAGCTCGGGGTGGACGCGGCGGGACTCAAAGCGACGGTGGCGAAGTTCAACGAGTACGCGCGGGCGGGTGTGGACCTGGACTACCACCGCGGCGAGACTGTCTTCGACCGCTACTACGGCGATGAGAAGGTGCAGCCGAATCCGTGTCTGGCGCCGATCGAGACGGCGCCGTTTTATGGGCTCGAGGCCTATCCCGGTGAGCTAGGTACTAAGGGGGGACTCAAGACCGACGCTCGGGCGCGAGTCTTGCGCGAGACGGGAGATCCGATCCAGGGTCTCTATGCGATCGGGAACTGCTCAGCGTCGGTGATGGGCCACAGTTACCCCGGTGCCGGCGCCACCATCGGGCCCGCCGCGACCTTCGGCTACATCGCCGCCCGCGACGCCACCGGCGCGTGAGCAGAGACAGGTGCCCATCCCGTGGACCTGAGATTCAGTGACGAAGACGAGGCGTTTCGCCAGGAGGTCGCCCAGTGGCTGGCCGAGAATCTGGTCGGCGAGTTTGCGAAGCTGCGGGGGCGCGGCGGGCCCGGCGACGAGCACGCGCTGTTCGAAGAGCGCCGAGTCTGGGAGCGAAAACTCGGCGCGGCCGGCTGGACCTGTGTCGGCTGGCCGAAGGCGTACGGCGGCCGCGGCGCCACGCTCCTCCAGCAAGTCATCTTTCACGAGGAGTACGCCCGGGCGAAGGGACCCGGCCGAGTCGGCCACATCGGCGAGAACCTCCTCGGTCCCACGCTGATCGCCTTCGGCAGTGAAGCGCAGAAGCGGCGCTTCCTGCCGCCCATCGTCAAGGGCGAGGAGCTGTGGTGCCAGGGCTACTCGGAGCCCAACGCGGGCTCCGATCTCGCCAACGTGCAGACCAAGGCCGTGCTCGAAGGCGATGAGTGGGTGATCACGGGTCAGAAGATCTGGACCTCCGGGGCGCAATGGTCGGAGTGGTGCTTTGTCCTCGCTCGCACGGAGCCGAACCTGCCGAACCACCAGGCCCTGTCGTATTTGCTCGTGCCGATGCATCAGCCTGGCGTGGAGATCCGGCCGATCGTGCAGCTCACCGGCACCTCGGAATTCAGCGAGGTGTTCTTCGACGGCGCCCGCACCGCGGCCGACAACATCGTCGGCAAGCGGGGCGAAGGGTGGAAAGTCGCCATGGGCACGCTCGCGTTCGAGCGGGGCGCCTCGACCCTGGGCCAGCAGATCGGCTTTCTGAACGAGCTGCTGGAGGTGATCGACATCGCCAAGCGCAACGGCAGCGGCGCCGACCCCGTCATGCGGCAGCGGCTGGCCGAGGCGTGGATCGAGCTGCGGATCATGCGCTTCAACGCCCTGCGCATGCTCAGCCACGAGGGGACGGAGCTGAGTCGCGAGGCCATGATCACGAAGCTCTATTGGGCGACGTGGCATCGGAGCTTGGGGAAACTGGCCATGGACGTGCTTGGCCCCTGGTCCGAGATTGCCGCGGCCCTGCCGTATGAGCTGACCGGTCTCCAACGCTTGTTTCTCTTCACCCGCTCGGACACGATCTACGCGGGGACGAATGAGATCCAGCGCAACATCATCGCCGAGCGCGCCCTCGGCCTGCCGCGCGAACCGCGGCCGGGCGGCTCGACAGCGTAAGGGATCTTCTCCGTGTCTCGGTGTTGAGGTCGATATGCATCCACCACCTCCTCCCGCGGCCCACGGCCTGCTCGACGGCAAGACCGTGCTCATCACCGCCGCGGCGGGCACGGGCATCGGCTTCGCCACCGCGCGGCGGTGCGCCGAGGAGCGGGCGATCGTGATGATCAGCGACATCCACGAGCGCCGGCTCGATGCGGCGGCCGCCAAGCTGGCTGAAGTGACGGGCGTGCGTCCGCCGACCCGCATCTGCAACGTCACGCGGGAGCGCGACGTGCGCGCCCTGTTCGAGGCGGCGCTCGCCGAAATGGGGCGCATCGACGTCCTGATCAACAACGCCGGCCTCGGCGGTTTCGCGTACTTGGTGGACATGACCGATGAGCAGTGGCACGCGATCCTCGACGTCACCCTGAACGGCACGTTCCGCATGACCCGCGCCGCCTTGCGTCACATGATCCCGCGCCGGAGCGGGGTGATCGTCAACAACGCCTCCGTGTTGGGCTGGAGGGCTCAGGAAGGGCAGGCCCACTACGCCGCGGCCAAGGCGGGGGTGATGGCCCTAACCCGTTGCGCCGCGATGGAGGCCGCGCGGGCCAATGTTCGCGTGAACTGTGTCGCGCCGAGCCTGGCCATGCACGAGCACCTCGCCAAGGTCACCCCGCCGGGGCTGCTCGAAGAGCTGACCGCGCGTGAAGCCTTCAGGCGCGCCGCCGAGCCGTGGGAAGTCGCCAACGTCATCGTCTTCCTGGCCAGCGACTACTCCTCCTACATGACCGGCGAGGTGGTGTCAGTCAGCAGCCAACACCCGTGAAAAGGAGAGTCCTGCAACGGGTTGAGCGGGTTAAGCGCAATGCCAGTCAGTTCTATCCTCTCCCGCGGGCCATGCGAGAGAGGAGGTGGTAGGCGTCGGACCGTTGGGGCAGCGACGACCTGCTGGGGCCTGACCGACTGGCATTGGGATTTCGGATGCCCCATCTTGCCAGCGACCTCGCTCCTCATCCGTTGAATCCATTGAATCCGTATAATCCGTTGGAAAGGAGCGGAAAAATGCCGACCGTTTTCAACACGCCTGCGGAGCTCAAGAGCGCCGTCGGCAAGCACCTGGGATACAGCGACTGGCTCATGGTCACGCAGGAGCGCATTGACCAGTTTGCCGACGCCACTGGCGACCATCAGTGGATTCACGTCGACCCCGAGCGGGCCAAGACCGGCCCGTTCGGCGCCTGCATCGCGCACGGCTACCTGACGCTATCGCTCGTCAACATGTTCCTGCCCCAGATCGTCGACGTCCGCGGTATTCGCATGGGTGTCAATTACGGCTGCGACAAGGTGCGCTTCCCGGCGCCGGTCAGGGTCGGCTCGCGCATCCGCGGCCGAGGCGAGCTGATCGGCGTCGAGGACGTAAGGGGCGGCGTGCAGGCCACCATCCGCGTCACCGTCGAGATCGAGGGGAGCGACCGCCCCGCCTGCGTCGTCGACACGATCAGCCGGTTCTATCCCGAGTAGTACGCGTCAAGCATCCGGGAGCCGTGCCACCACCGTCTGGCTTTTCGTTCCGCTTCGATCCAGAACTCAGCCGCGGTGGCGATTCCGTTGACGATTCCTCACCGGAAAAACGCGTTGAGGCAAGCGCGGGACGCGGGCTCCGATTCACTACCCCCGCGCGCTGTTGCGCGCCTCTGGCTTTCATCCGGTCGAGGTGTGGGGACCGGTGCGCGCGAACTCGCGCGCCGGCGATCGGCACTTTCAAGCGTATACGTGTGCGATCGTCCGCCATGCCATGTCGCTGCTGAGTGAGGGCAAGCCATCGGGGGCTGCGCCCTGCATCGGGTAGGTACGATGCGAACGGCACGAGGCGGGATGCCCGCTTGCGTGGGAATGACGGACGCGAAAATCTTCCCGAAAAGATTCAGACCGTCTGTAGGCGTTGCGCTCTCGGTGGTTTCATTCTCGGATGTCGTGGTGCCGCTAAGCACAATGTCGGCGCTGGCGTCAATGGTCGGGCTCTTGCTCCCTTCTGGGATGAGCACTAGAGTGCGGTTCATGCCTCCGAGCTCCGCAAAAAAGACGGACAACTGGCGCCAGGGGTTGCGCACCGAGCTCCCACGCTTGCTCCGGGAGGACGTGGAGGTGCGGGGGCAGATCATCGCTCTGCTGAGTGAGTATCTGACGACGCGCGAGGAGACCGCCGCCATCCTCACCGAGCTGCGCCAGATGCGCGCCGATTTCGACCAGCGCATGGACGAGCTGGGACGTCGTATCGAGGAGCAGGGGCGGCGTATCGAGGAGCAGGGGCGGCGCATCGAGGAGCAGGGGCGGCGCATCGAGGAGCAGGGGCGGCGCATCGAGGAGCAGGGACGGCGCATCGAGGAGCATACTCGCCGTCTGGGTTCACTGGAGCGCACCCTCGGTGCCATCGGAGCCCGGTGGGGGATGATGAGCGAGGACGCCTTCCGCCAGGGGGTGCGAGCGCTCTTCGCCGAGCAGCCCGACGTTCGCGTCGAGAGCTGGCGCGGCCAGGACGAAGCCGGACGCGTGTTCGGGCATCCGGCTGAGATCGAGATCGACGCCATCGTGCGCGACGGCGTGCACGTACTGGTCGAGATCAAGTCGTCGGTTTCGGCGGGCGACGTCGTGATGTTTGCGCGCAAGGCCGAATTGTACGCCGAGAAGACGGGGCAGACGCCCCGGCGCCGGTTGATCATCAGTCCTTTTGTGGACGCACGAGCGATCGAAACGGCCCGCCGTTTCGGAATCGAGGTTCACGCCGGGAGCACGCCGCCACCCGTGTGATCAGTGCCCCTTGCAGGAAGAACCCTGACAAGAAAGAGCCTGCGGGGCGATCAGTGTTGCAGTCCTCGGAGATGGTTCAAGCGCCGCGATCGCCGGCGGTCAGATGGCCCGGGCGATGCGCGCGGCGTCCATGAGGGCGCCTTGGATGTACCCCACCTCCTTGCAGTCGCCGAGGAGGTGAATCTCGGGGGCCAGCCCCGCCAGGCGTTCGGCCAGATCGCGGTTCTCGCGCACCCCCGTCGCCACAAGCACGTGATCGGCTGGCACCGTTGCGCGCTCGCCGTCGAGGGAGTAAAGGACGCCGGCGTCGCTGATTTCCTCGACGCGGACCCCGGCGAGGAGGCGGACGGAATGCTGGCGCAGCTCGTAGAGCGCTCGCCAGCGGCGCGGAAGCGCCATCTCCGGGGCCGGCGTCTTTCCCTCCTCGAGGATCGTGACCTCGCGGCCGCGCTCGCTCAGAAACGCGGCCAGCTCCACCCCGACCAGACCGCCGCCCAGGATGGCGATCCGCTTGCCGAGGGGCATCCAGTGTTTCGTGAACTCTCGCGTCAGCGTGATGCGCGCCGAGACGCCCACGGCGTCGGCCATCTTGAGCAGTGCGCGCTGCCCGACGGAAAGCTTCTGCATGGCCACGCGCTTGTCATTCCCGGTCATGAGGTTGCGCAAATCGTCGCCGCTCAGCACGTTCGGCCGGTCAATGCCCGGGATCGCCGGCAACTCGCGCCGCGCTCCCACGGCCACGAGAATCACGTCGGGTCGAAAGTGTCGGGCGATCCCCGGCGTGACCTCCTGATTCAGCCGCACGTCGATCGGGAGCTTGCGGACCTGAGCCTGCAGATAATCCACCAGCGCGCCGTTCACCTCGTACACGAGCGAGGCGAAGAAGGCGCTGCCGCCCAGACGCTCGGTTTTTTCGCACAGGATCACCTGATGTCCGCGCAGGGCGGCCACGCGCGCCGCCTCCATTCCGGCCGGCCCGCCGCCGACGATCAGCACCCGCTTCGGCTTCTCGACCGCCGCCATCGCAAACTCCGCCTCGCGGCCGGTCGCCGGGTTCACGGCACAGGAGAGCGGTTTGTGCAGGAAGATGTTTCCCACGCAGACGTAGCAATAGATGCACGGGCGGATATCGCCGGCGCGCCCGCTGGCGAGCTTACCCGGTAGCTCTGGGTCGGCCAGCAGCTTGCGGCCCATGGCGACGAAGTCGGCCTTGCCCGTCTTGATGATCTCGTCGGCTTCGGTGGGCTCAATGCGGCCGACGGCGATGACCGGAATCTTGACGCGCCGCTTGATGCCCTCGGCGAGCGCGACATACCGGCCCGGCTCGTGGACGAGCGGCGCATCGGTGAAGGCGAAGCCCAGCGTCGGCTCGGCGTAGGCGCTGACATGGATCGCATCCGCACCGGCGGCCTCGGCCAGCTCGGCGGTTCGCTGCGCGTCCTCGAGCGTGATTCCGTTCTCGATGCGAAACTCCGTCCCATCCAGGCGGCACCAGACGGCCAGCTCATTCCCCACCCGCTCCCGCACCGCCCGGATCACCTCCACCAGCAGGCGGGCGCGATTCTCCAGCGATCCGCCATAGGCGTCCGTGCGGTGGTTGGTCGCCGGCGAGAGGAACTCGGCGATCAGGTAGCCGTGGGCGGCGTGAATCTCCACTCCGTCGAAGCCCGCGCGCCGCGCCCGATCGGCGGCGTCGGCGAACATGGCCACCAGGCGCGCGATGTCCGCCGCCGTCATTTCGTGCAGCGCTACCCGTGCATCCGGCCGCTGCAAGTAGGCGATGAAGTCCTGCATTTCCTGCGGCGAGAGGTTGTCGAACAGATCGCCGGCGTGGAAAGACACGGACGCCGAGGGCACCCACATCGGCCGGCCCGCCGCAATGTCCTGCGTGGCGACCTTGCCCGCGTGCTGGAGCTGAATGGCCACCTTCGCGCCACAGGAGTGCATGCGGTCGGCAAACGCCTCGAGGCCCGGCAGAAAGGCATCGTCGGAGATGGCGACCTGGCGGGGAATGCAGGTGCCGGCCGGATGGGCGATCGCGCCGACGCCCATGATGATGAGCCCGGCGCCGCCCTTGGCGCGGGCTTCGTAGTAGCGCGTGATCCGCTCGCCGATGCGGCCGTCGGCCTCGGCGAGACCGGAGCCCATCGGCGCCATGGCGATGCGGTTGCGGAGCTCGATGGGGCCGATGCGGCCCGGAGCAAGGAGATGCGTGAATGAAGGTGGAGCGGCCATGGCGCGACTGAGAGTTGGCACAAGAATGCGCTGAGCAGGCACCTTGTGGACCGGGAGCCTGGTGGGTGTCAAGCCTTGGTCTTTTCTGTGCCTCCTTCGAAAATCGGACCCCTCACCTGAATCCCGCCAGGAATGCGGGAGAATGACACCGAGCGGCGCCGGTTTGCGAATTGGAGCGGGCGGCAGTAGGTCTGGTAGAATTGCGCACGAGAGCAGCGCTTCAGGAGGACGACATGAGCACCAATGCCGCTGAGCGGCTTTTCGACGGCGCGATCTGGGAGGAGTTCTGCGACACACTCAAGCGCGCAGGCGCCGTGATCCGGCGCGAGCGCTCGCCGAAAGATCCGCTCGATCAAGCGGAGGGCTACCGCTACCTGAGTCGTTTGCTGCGACTGGCCCTCGAGAAGTTTGTCGAGCACAACGATCCCGCGGCGCCGCGCTTTTACCGGCTCAGCCACGAGACCGCGAAAATCGGCTGCGACAATCCGGACAGCTACTACCAGAACGCGGCCATCAGCGGGCAGTATGAGTACCGGCTCTGGGGGACTCGCGGGACGGTCTCGTACCTCGGCTTCGGCACGTACTACGGCCACTACGGCTCGGGCGGGCGGTCGGGGTGCAGCGGCTATCTCGAAGCCGGTGATTTGCAGATGGACGCCGACGGCCGCTTCGAGATCATCCTCAGTTGTCGGGAGCACCCCGGCAACTGGCTGCGCATGGAGCCGGACACGTCGATGCTCATCGTGCGCCAGAACTTCCTCGACCGGACCGACGAGCAGTTGGCCGAGCTGCATATCGAGCGCTTGGGCGCGGCCGGACCGCCGGCGCCGCTGACGCCGGCGCACGTTGCCGCCGGGCTCATCGATGCGGCGCAC
Source organism: Desulfurellales bacterium (assembly GCA_037440565.1). GTDB lineage: Bacteria > Desulfobacterota > Binatia > HRBIN30 > CADEER01 > JBBITY01. The sequence continues at coordinate 3,294 of JBBITY010000056.1, read as the reverse complement.
TTCGTGGTCGGAACGGCTGCGCTGTTCACCGATTGGGCGGAAGGCTTCACCCGCCGGCCGAATGAGTTGCTCCCGCTCGATCCGACGCTGACGGGCGGCGCCCACGGGGACCCGAACATCGTCTACTACATGGGCTACTGGGAGCTGCGGCCCGACGAGGCCCTGCTCATCGACGCGATGCCGCCCGAATGCGAGTACTGGAACTTCCAGCTCAACAACTACTGGATGGAATCCCTTGACTACCGGTACCACACGATTCACTACAACAAGGTCACCACGCAGTACCGCCCCGACGGCTCGTTCCGGTTGGTCGTCGCGCACGCGGATCCCGGCGTGCCGAACTGGGTGGATACGGCCGGCCACCGCCGCGGCACCATGGGCCTGCGCTGGGTGAAGGCAGCCAGCCATCCCACGCCCAGCACTCGGGTGGTGAAAGTTGCGGACCTTGCTTCCTCCCACTGACTCCGCCCTCGCGGGCCGCCGCGTCCTGGAGCTCGCCGATGAGAGCGGCGTGTACTGCGGCAAGCTGCTCGCCGACATGGGCGCCGACGTCATCAAGATCGAGCGGCCGGGCTCATTCCACCGTTCTGGCGGGACGAACCGCATCCGGATCGCAGCCTATTCTTCCTCTACACGAACACCAGCAAGTGGGGCGTGACGCTGGATCTCTCACCGCCCGAAGGACAGGCCCTGTTCAAGCGGCTCGCTCAAACCGCCCATGTCATCATCGAAACGTTTCCGCCGGGGTATCTCGATAGTCTCGGATTGGGTTACGAGGTGTTGAAGCAGGCGAATCCGGGCCTGGTCCTCACCTCGATCACCGGCTTCGGGCAGACGGGGCCGCAGGCGCACTTCAAGTCCGCGGACCTCGTCGCCGGCGCTTTGGGCGGCGCGCTGCACGTCACCGGGGAAGCAGATGATCCGCCGGTGACGCTGGCGGGGTCGCAGGCGCACATGATGGCGTCAGTCACGGCGGCCGTGAGCAGCATGATCGCGCTCCATCACAGCGCGGTGACCGGCGAGGGACAGCACGTCGACATCTCGGTCGAAGAGGTCGTGGTCGCTGCGACGCACATCTGCGGGGTGGGAAAATGGCTTGACGACGGCATCATCCCGCGGCGCATGGGGACCGGACTGTTCGCCGCCATTCCCTCGGGAACCTACCCTTGCAAGGACGGCCTCGTGTACCTCATTGTCAATCGCCCAGCGCACTGGAAAGCGCTGGCGCACTGGATTCACGAGGTGACGGGCAACGAGGCGGTGCTCGATCCGCTGTTCGACGGGCCGGCGGCGAATCGAGCCGCGGACCGGGCGTTCCTCGACGGCTGCATCGCGGATCTCACCGCGCGCTTCACCGTGGACGAGGTTTACCACGAAGGGCAGCGGCGCCACATCGCGGTCACGCCGGTGCACACCGCTGCCGCCGTGGCGGACGATCCCCATCTCGCGGCGAGGCAGTACTTCGTCGAGGTCGAGCACCTCGGACTCGGGACGTTGCGCTATCCGGGCGCGCCCTACCGCCATGCCGCCACGCCGTGGAGAATCGCGCGCCCCGCGCCGCGCATCGGCGAGCACAACGAGGAGATCTACTGCGGCGAGCTGGGCCTGTCGGCGGAGACGTTTCGCGCCTTGCAGGAGAGCGGTATCATCTGATGAGAGAAGAACGACTCACCACGGTCGCGAGGAAGCGGGAGCTGCGCCCCCGCCCTCAAGACTGGAGCTCCCGCGTGCCAGCACCATTCTTGAGGGGTGGAGCATTGCTCCACCTCAAGGGACTTTCTCGCCAGCCCTGAGGGAGTGGTGAAGGCGTTCTTGGATCCTATGCCCCAAGCACTTCACGGTCTCCGCGTCGTTGAGTTCACTGCCGGCATGGCCGGCCCGTGGATCGGCCGCTTCATGGCCTACTGCGGCGCCGAGGTCGTCAAGGTGGAGTCGAAGAACCATCCCGACGTGACCCGCGTGTACGTTCCGCCGTGGGCGCCGGAGATGGGCGTCCAGACGCAGCTCTCCCCGTGGTTCACGGATTGGAACGCTGGCAAACGATTGGTCGCCCTCGATCTCGCGCGGCCAGCGGCCGTCGAGCTGTGCAAGCGGCTCGTGGCGATCAGCGACGTCGTGGTGGAGAACTACAGCACCGGTGTCATGGACAAGCTCGGCCTCGGCTACGCCGAGCTGCAACGCGTGAAGTCCGACCTCATCATGTGCAGCTCGTCCGGCTACGGCGACAGCGGGCCGTATCGCGGCTACGTCACCTGGGGGCCGAACATCGAAGCGCTCAGCGGGTTGGCCACGCTGTCCGGCTTTCCCGAGCGCGAATGCACCATCACGCAGTATGCCTATCCCGACCCGGTGAGCGCGTTGCACGGGCTGTTCGCGATCATGTGCGCCCTGGACTACCGGCGGCGCACCGGCCAGGGCCAGTACATCAGCCTCTCGCAGTACGAAGCGACTGCGTCGGTAATCGGCCACTTCCTGATGGAATACCTCGCCAACGGCCGCGAGCCGGCGCGGCTCGGCAATCGCTCGCGCCACGCGGCGCCGCACGGCTGCTATCGATGCAAGGGCGAAGACCGGTGGTGCGCAATTGCCGTCTTCACCGATGAAGAGTGGAAGCGCTTCTGCGGGGTTGTCGGCGAACCCGAGTGGATCACCGATCCGCGCTTCGCCACGCTCTCGGCCCGACTGGCCAATGCGGCCGCGCTCGATCGGCTGATCGAACAGTGGACCTCGCGCCGCAGCGACTACGAAGTGATGACCGCGCTACAGGAAGCGGGCATCGCCGCGGGCGTGGTGCAGAACGTCGAAGACCAGTTCCGCCGCGACCCGCAACTGGCGGCCCGCCACTTCTTCGAGGAAATCGAGCACGCGCAGAAGGGCACGGTCGTCGCGAACGGCATTCCCCTCGGGCTCACCGGCACGCCCGGCCGTACACGCGGCACCGGCGCCGCCATCGGACAGGACAACGACTACGTCTTCGGCGAGCTGCTCGGGATGACGCCGGAGGAGATTCAGCGCTGCGTCGAAGCCGGCGCGATCGAGCGCCCGTAGGCTCGCGCCGTTCTGTGAATGCAGGGCGTAACCTGCGTCCAGCAGAGGTCTGAGGATCGACTGTTCATCGGATGCGGGGCTGACGCTCCTGCGCCCGCGACCTCAGTCGCGGGGTTGGACACCGCCCACCGCCGTAACGGCACGGCTCACAATATCGGTTGGCAATGGCCGAGCGATGCCAACCCTACACCTTCGGCTTTGGTCCAGTTCCGTGCCTAAAGTTCAGGTTCACAGACTCGATTGACC
>JBBITY010000055.1:11457-13276 GCA_037440565.1 Desulfurellales bacterium | reverse complement strand
GGCGGTGGTCAGCTATGATCCGGGCCCGTGTGGCCAGTCCTGTTCCACCTCGGACCCCTGACCATTTACAGCTACGGGACCATGATGGCGATCGGATTTCTGGTCGCCGGGTATCTGTCTGGGCGGGAGATGACCCGCAAGGGGATGAACGGCGAGCTAGCCTCCACCATGGTGGTCTGGGCTGCCGTCGGTGGCCTCGTAGGATCGAGGATTTGGGCTTTGGCAGGAGATTGGGAAGGCGTCGTCCGCGACCCCATGGGCAGCGTCTTCTCCGGCTCCGGCTTCGTCTGGTACGGCGGGTTGCTCGGCGGAACCGCCGCGGTGACGTGGGTCATCTGGCGGCATGGCCTCTCCTGGCTGCGGGTGGTCGACGCGATCGCGCCCGCGCTGGCCCTCGGGCACGCCATCGGGCGAATCGGCTGCCAGCTTGCTGGTGACGGTGACTGGGGAACCGTGTCCGACTTGCCGTGGGCGATGGCGTACCCCAATGCCATCGTTGAATGGAACTACCCGCCGGGCGTCCGCGTGCACCCGACGCCGGTGTACGAAATGCTCGCGTATGGTCTGGTCTTTGCCGTCCTCTGGTGGCGGCGGAAGCGGCCCGCGCCTGACGGCTCTCTGTTTTGGCAATACCTCGTACTCGCTGGAGCGGGGCGATTTGGCATCGAGTTTGTGCGCATCAACCCAGCGGTTTGGCTCGGCTTGAGTCAGGCACAATTCGTCAGCCTGGCGCTGGTGGCCATCGGGGTGTGGCGGCTCGCGGTCCAGCACACGGCAACCATGGCGAAGGGACGAGCGGTCGCGCGGTCCGCGAACCGATGAAGCGGGCGGTCCTTCCCGTTGCTCTTCTGCTCGTCGCGTTGGGTGCGGTCGCCTGGTTGCAGCGCCTGCAAACATCCGAGCGGATCGGCTATCGGGCACCCGACTTCACGCTGCCCGATCTGGACGGCAAGCCCCATCGTCTGTCAGACTTGCGCGGCAAGGTCGTATTTCTGAACCTTTGGACCACCTGGTGCCCGCCCTGCCGGATGGAAATGCCGGCCATGGAACGCCTCTACCAACGGTTGCGCGGTCGGGACTTTGTCATGCTGGCGGTCAGCGAAGACGAACAAGGCGCGTCAGCGGTCGTCCCGTTTGTCGCCGAGTTGGGTCTTTCTTTTCCGATCTTGCTCGATCCCGAGGCCCGTTTATCACCGCGCTATGGCGTCACGGGCTATCCGGAGACGTTCGTGATCGACCGCGACGGCAACGTGGTTAACCACACCATCGGACCCGCCGACTGGGGAAGCGAAGAGATGGTGGCGTACTTCGTCGCCCTGCTCGATCAACGGCCGGCTGCAGCGCGCGCCGCGGCAGGAGGCGATGGAGGAGGAACATGAAACTGCCGAGCTTCTGGCTTTGGGGGTTGGCGATCCTGGCCCTGATTCTCGCCAACGGCTTCTTCTCGGCCGCCGAGATCGCCATGATCAGCCTGCGCCGCAGCCGCATCGGCCAGCTCATCGAAGAGGGCCGTCGCGGCGCACACCGAGTCGCCGCAATGTGCGAGGCGCCGAGCGATTTCTTGGCCACCGTCCAGATCGGAATTACCATTGTCGGGTCCATGGCCTCGGTCCTCGGCGGTGCCCTCGCCGTCGCCGTGTCCGGCCCCGCCCTGGCCGCCACGCTGCCGGCCGTGCTGCGCCCGTGGTCGGAGGCAGTCTCCCTGGGACTCACGGTCGTGGTCATCTCCTATGCCACATTGGTGCTCGGCGAGCTGCTTCCCAAGTCGTTGGCCTTGCGGTACACGGAGACGCTGGCCTGTGCGAGTGCGCCCCTGATC
>JBBITY010000055.1:0-11390 GCA_037440565.1 Desulfurellales bacterium | reverse complement strand
GATGCGGCCGTTCGGCGGAGCGCGCGTACAGGAGGCGTTTGTCTCGGAAGAGGAAGTGAAGCACATCATTCGCGAGGGGGCACAGCACGGAATTTTCGATGAGGCCGAACGCGAGCTGATCCACAGCGTGTTCGAGTTCACCGACACCTCGGTGCGGGAGGTGATGGTGCCGCGCTCCGACATCCACGCTCTGGCGCTGCAGCAGAGTGCCCGGGAGGCGTTGGTCGACCTGCTCGCCTCCGGCTTCTCGCGGGCTCCCGTCTACGATCAAGACCTCGATCACATCGTCGGCGTCGTGCACGTCAAAGATCTCGCGCAGCGCGTTCACAAAGATCCCGCCAGCGCGCTCGCCGCGGTCATGCACGCGGCGTTCTTCATTCCCGATTCCATGCAGATCAGCGACCTGCTCACCGAGCTGCAGGCGCGGCGCGTGCACATGGCGATCGTGATGAACGAATTCGGCACCGTGGTCGGCCTGGCGACCATCGAGGACCTGCTGGAGGAAATCGTCGGTGAAATCCGCGACGAATTCGACCTCGATGAGGAAGCACCGGTCCAAGAGCTGGGCGACGGTTCGTTGCTGGTCGATGGCTCGACGCCTCTGGCCGACCTCCAAGAGCAGTATGGGTTGCCGTTCGAGGAGACGCCGGACTACCGCACGCTCGCGGGCTGGGTGCTGGCTCGCCTCAAGCGGATCCCCAAGGGCGGCGAAGCCGTCGAGCACGAAGGCCACAAGCTCACCGTCGTCACCATCGACAGCCGCCGCTTGCGCAAGGTGCGGATCGAGCGACCACCGGGAGGGAAGAGACGGGAGACGGGGGAAGCGAGGCGGGAGTAGAAAGGGAAAGAGACGGGAGGCGGGGAAGGGAGACGGCTTCGCACCTCAAAACACGCCGCCGATGCTGAAGTGCAACTGGCCGAGATCCTCGCCAGCACGGCGATCCAGCTTGATGCCGTAGTCGAGGCTGATCGGGCCCACGGGCGTGAGATAGCGCAGGCCGAGTCCCGCCGAACGGCGAAAATTCTCCAGTGTCATCGCGGCATCGCGGATCGGCCGTTCGGGATCGGTGCGACAGGCGTGATCGCACTGCTGCAAGTACAGGCCGCCGCCGTCGACGAAGACGGCACCGCCGAAGCGATCTGGCAGGGGGAAGCGCAGCTCGACGTTGAGGTTAATCGCCAGATCGCCACCGATCTCACTCCCGTTCTTGCCGCGTGGGCCGATGCTGTTCTCGGAAAAGCCCCGCACCGTTGTCCGGCCTCCGAGGAAAAATCGCTCGCGGATGGGCACCCGGTCGCCGAAGGCGCGCGCCCAGCCGAGTCGCGCGGAGTACAGCAGGACGACGTCTGGCGCCAGGGAGAAGTACTGGCTGTGCTGCAGGCTCGCCTTGGTGAAGTGCACCGTCGAAAGCGCCGGTAGTCCGTAGCGCCAGCGCAGGCTCTCGAACACGCCGCGATGGGGCGCGAGAGCGTCATCGCGCCCCTCGTAGGCGAGAAAAGGGGTCACCGCGACGGTTCGCAAGGCCCCCTCGTCCTCCGCACTCAGCACCGCGTCGGACGCGACGTCGAAGACGTCGCTCTGCTCGACTTGCACTTCGAGACCGCCCTCCAAGCGCGGCCGGAGCTGGCGGTCGACGCCGTTGATCAGGCTGACGCGCTGGATGCTGAACTGGTCCACGGTGCGGGTGGAACGCTCGGCGATGAGGTTACTCTGAAATCGCCACATCGAGTCCAACAGCCGCGGCTCGCGAAAGCCGAGATTGGCCAGGTACTGGTTGGGCACGAACTGCGTCGGCTCGAGGCTGAACTGGCCGCGCACGCCGATGCGGCGGGCCATGCCGCCGAGGTTCTCGTACGCGACCTCCCCGAAGCTGACGAAGCCGTCGCGCGTGTTGTAGCCAGCCCCCCACTGCAGGATGCCGGGTGGGCGCTCGACCACCTCCACCCCGACATCGCGCCCGCTCTCGCTCTCGGGCGTGAGCGGGCGCACCGAGACGGTGCGAAAAAGCCCGAGGCGGTACACGCGGCTCTGCCCCTCTAGGAGCGCCTCGCCGCTCAGCGGATCGCCCGGCCGAAAAGGCAACTCGCGCAACACGACGCGGTCGCGCGTATCGATGTTGCCCTGGACCACGATCGCGCCCACCTCTTGTTTCGGCCCCGGCGCCGCGCGCCACTCGATCACGGCATCCACAGCCGGGCCGTTCGCCGTGCGCTCGACCGCCGCCTCGACGTGTGCCTGCGGGTAGCCGGCGCGCCTGAAGGCACCCGCGATCGCACGCCGGTCCTCCTCGATATCATCGGGATTGAGCGGTTCGCCCACCTTGACCCGTAAGCGCAAGCGCCGGTCGCTCAGCTTCTCCACCTCCGCGGCGCGAATCTCCCGCACGATCGTCTGCGGCCCCTCGTCGATCACCACCGTCAAGTCGATGGTGCCGCGTGCCTCGTCGATGCGGCGCTGCAGGTCGGTGATCTCCGCCGTGGCGAAGCCCTGGCGGCGATAGAAGAACCAGAGCCGCCGGAGGTCCTCGTCCAACACGTCGTCGACCAGCACGGCCCGGGGCCACGGGAACCAGCCCGCCGCCCGCGTGTTCATCTGCGCGCGCAACTGCCGGTCGGCGACCTGGGCGTTTCCGGTGAACGCGAGTCGCCGGACGGTGTAGCGACGGCCCTCGCGAACCATAAAGCGAACCACCTTCGGATCACCCTCCGAGATCTCCACCGCAACGGTGGCCCGATAGAACCCGGCCTCGTGTAGGCACGCGCCATCTCGCGCGCCAGCTCCCGCCAGGTGCCGTCCGTAACGATCAGGCGTTGCTCGAGGTCGAGCAGCCCCAGCAGCTTGCGGCGCGTCATGTGGCGATTGCCCTGCACATCGCGCACGATCCGGGGACCGCGGTCGACGCGGAACCGCAGAATGCCCGTCTGCTGACCTGCCGCCTCCCAAGTAGACTGGACCCGCGCTTCGAAGTAGTCCTCCGAACGCAGGGCGCGCAGCAGGCGCCGTTCGCCCTGCCGGCGCACGTCCCGCGTGGGCCGCTTGCCGCGCAGATCCTTGACCGACGCCGCCAGGATGTCGCTCAGCGTGCCGACATCCCCGTCGATTGCAACCGCTGCGACCGTCAGCGGTTGCCCCTCGCGAATCACGACCGTCACATCGACATCGGCTCCCTTCGGTTCGACAACGGCGTCCACCCGCGCGTCGGGAAATCCGTCCTGCACGTACCGGCGGTGCAGGCGCTCGCGCGCCGCGTCGAGCACCTCGGGCTCGTAGATCATCCCGCTGCGCAGACGGAGCAGCCGCTGCACCTCGTTGTCGCTCAGGTTCCGACGGCCGCGCACGCGCACCCCCTCGATGACGCGCTTGCGTTCGAGGTGCACCAGCACAACGGTTTCGCCCGCTTCACGCACCGTCTCGAGCGCGACGCGGCGAAAGATGCCCTTCAGCTCCAGTCGGCGGCGGGCTTCCTCGAGCTGGGTCACCGTAACTGGCGCCCCGACTCGGAAGGGCATCAGCCGCCACAGGCCTTCCGTATCGACCGGCGCGTCGCTGAGAAAGCGAAGCTCGCGCAGCGGCGGACCGAGCGGCTCCGCGCTGTGCGCCGGGGTCGGGCGGGAGAGCGGCACGCACAGGGCCAACACTCCGAGCAGCAGCGCCGAGTGCTTGTGAGAAAATCCCGGCGCGGACAAGCTGTCCCGTCGGCGGAAGAACGGGAGCCGCCCTCCCCTCCTCAATACCGAAGCCGTTCCGCACCGGCACCGCTCTCGCGGGGTGGAGCCGTGCTCCACCCCGCCGGCTTTCGACCCCATTGCCCTCACCGCGCACCGCCGACAAGCGAAAAGCGCGGCAGGCGGCGGAACTCGTAGCGGAACTTGATGTCGCCGCCGAAGGCGCCGGCCTCCGTCTCGGTCTCGCTCTCCCAACTGCCCAGCAAGGATATCCGCCGCGTCAGGCGATATTCGAGACCGACGATGCGGCGCGTCTCAACGCCAAACGTAGTCGACACAGAGGCGGTCAGCTTTTCCGTGAAGTCCTTCCCAAGGGTGATCTGTGGCTCGAATGCGCCTGTCCGGCGCGAGAATGCCGGGGCAATATCCACGCGATCCAAGCCCAGCAGGGATGCAGCGCCGCGCTCGACCCGCTCGGAATAGCCCCCGGGCGCAAGCGCCAACAGATCGGGCATCGAGATACCTGCCCCCTCGCGCTGCAGGTGCGCGCCCGTTTTGCCGAAGGCGATGAGACTGGCAATATCGTTCTGGCTCAACCCCGGATCATCCGCGCTCATGGCCACGCGGTAGTCGTCGGTCGTGCCGGTGACCTGCACTGTGACCGTATACGCACCCTCGTGGGTGTCGATCGCCGTCTCGGCGCTGATGTTGAGGTAGGCCGCCAGGCCCAGCTCCGGGTGGAACTCGACAACGGCGCTGGTGACCTCAAAGGTGCGGCCGCGGAAGAACACCTCGCCCGTCAGCACCTCGATGGTCCCGGTCAGATGGGGATCCGTCGCGGTACCGCTGGCGCGCACGTCGGCGCGGGCCTCGATGCGAGCGAAATTGTTGTCGATGAAGATTTCGTCCGGCGCAATGACGCGCAGGTCGAGGCGGATCACCCGGCTGGGCCGCACCGCGACCGCCGGCGGCTTCGGCAGCGTGCGTCGCAACGAGGGCAGGAAATCGATCAACTCGATGCGGCGATCGTAGAGCAGGCGCAGGACCTCCACCTCACCCGCGACCGTGAGGTCCTCCCAGCGTCCGCTGACGCTGCCAGTGCCCGAAATCTCGTGATCGAGCGACGGAATGAGCCCTGTACTCACGTTGGCCACTTGCCAGGTGAGTGCCGGACCTTCAGCGAGGTCAACCCCGCCCCCGATGGCGAACGTCCCGCCGCCCATGCGGCCGGTCAATTGCTCGATGCGCACCGTCGAGCCGCGCAGGACAATGCGTCCGTTCGTCTCGGTGACGCCGAACGGCAGCCCGATATCCAGCGCGCCATCCGCCACCGCCGCCTCCCCCGTGAGATCCAACGCGCCCGCCGCCGTGCGCGTGAGCGCGATTTCCAGCGCGACGTGCCCGCGCGCCGACTGGATCGGGGCGCCGAGCATTTCCAGCACCTGCAGCTCGCCGCGCCCGCGCGCGGTGAGGTGCGCCGCCCCCTGTGTGTCGAAGTCGCCGCTGATGTCGATGCGGGTCCCGTCGCCCTCCAAATTCAGCGACTCGACGCTACAGCGTCCCCGTACCATCCGAGCCCGAATCGGCGCCGTCGCACGCAGCGCGTAGGCACCGCCTGCGACGGTCAGGTGATCAATCTGCGCGCCCCCGTCGACCAGCGGCCACGCGTCCACGCGGCCGCTCAGCCACGCTGATCCCGAAGTCGCGACGCGCAGTTCGGGACCGGCCGCCGGTTGTACCTGGACCCGGACGTCGGACCATTCGCCCTCGGCCGTAAACGGCCACCCGGGCTCGTGCGACACGCGAGCGCGCAGGCGCAACGCCTCGTCGAGCACCGCAGCCTGGATCCGCCAACTGCCGCGTTCCGCGACGGCCTCCGCCGTCACGCCGCCCCAGCGAACGCCCGCGCCCTGCAGCTCCGCTGCGCTGGCCACCACCCAGCCGCTCAATGCCGTCGGCGGCCCCTGGAGCTGCGCGCTCAAGCTCGCGCGGCCGCTCAGCCGCGCCAGCCCGGCGCCGCGCAACTCTTCCAGTGACCACGTCGTGCTGTCCACCTCCACGGTGATCTCCTCCGCCGCGCGCCCGCTGAGCCGTCCCGTGAGGTGCTCCGCGCCGCGATGAATGAGCCGCGCGTCGGCGCACCAGGCCGGCCAGATCCCCGACACGGTCGCGCCGAACTGCTCGAACGGTTCCCGCCACAGGCGAAAGGCGCCAACTTTCGCCTCACCGTCGAAGGCCAGTTGCGACCACTGTCCACGCCCGGTCAAGGTGCCTGAAACCGCTCCTCCCTGGATGGGCAGCTCCACCCGCGCGGCGTTCCGCGCCGCACTCAGCAGCGCGTCGACGCCGACCTCGCGCAGCGTGATCGCCCAGGCGTTCTCCGCTCCGCCGCTGAAGCCGACCCGTCCAACGCCGCGCACGGTGCCGCCCCCGAACTGGAGCACCAGGCCGTCGGTCTGGACACCGGCTCGGTCGAGCGTGAAGCCGCCCGCGGCGCGCTCCACCACTACGCCAAACGCGGCCACGCGCTCGGCAGTCACCGTGCCCGTCGCGACGGGGTCGCTGACGCTCCCGGCCAGACGTGCCGATATCAGCAGCCGTCCGCCCGGCTTCGGCAGCGCCGCGTCCCACAACAGCGCGGACAGCGCCGCCGCGTCGCGGATGCGGAGCTCCGCGTCGCCAGTCAGCACCCGCTGCGGGCTAATCGCAGCGCCGGCGCGCAGCGCGTTCTCACCTTGAATCAGGTTCACGTCTATCTTCGTCCCCGAGGTGTCCCGACGGACAGCGGCATGCCACTCCACACGTGACGCGCCGCCGGCGACCGTGAAGCGACCCGCTCCGCTTCCGTCGAGCGCCAGCTCACCGAGCGTCCCAGAAAGCTGCGCATGGCCATCGGCACCGCCCGACGCAATGCGGATGCCCGCCCGTGCGGCCACCCGCGCCGCGTCGACATGCTGCCACGCAGCCTCGATGTGGAACGGCTTGTCGTCCGACAGCTCCACCGTGCCGCGCGCATCGAGCTGGCCTTCGAAGCCCGCGACATGTGCCGCGCGCAGCTCAATGCGCGCCCCCTCTCGGGCCAGCTCGGCGCGCACCGCGTCGATCACCTCTCCGTGCCAGGACACCGGTCCGCCCCGCACCGTTGCCACCACTGCGGGATTCTGCAGTGGCCCGCTCAACGTCGCCTCGATCTGCACCCGCCCAGCGAACTCCTGCAGCGGCGCACGCAGGCGGCCCGGCAACGGCAGCGAGATCTCAGCCGTGAGCAGGTGTCGCAAGAGGTCGCCCCCTTGCGCCGCCGCGTCGAGGCGAATCCCCGCGCCGCGGGCTTCGAGGCGCGACAGCTCCAGCCCACGCCGCGTGTCCGCGAAGGCCACAGCGACGCGATCGAGGAGGAGCTGCTCAGCCTCGCGCCGCAACTCGATCCGCTCGGCCGCGATCTCCGCGCGGACGTGCTCGGAACCGGCGCCCGCCGCGACGTGGCCGGTCAAGGCGGCGACCGTCACATCGAGCGCCGACCCGCCCGCGGGGGCGCGGATATGCAGGTTGGCGACCTGCACCCGCCGGAGGTGAAACGGCACAGTGGCCCAGCGCGCCCGCTTGGGCCGGCGGACGGGTACGCCGCGCGCCAGCGCCGCGACATCGAGCCATAGATCGGCCGCCTCCAGCTCGACCACCGGCCGCAGCTCGCGCAGGCTGTCGTAGGGCAAGAATCGCACGCCCGCAGTGCCCACGCGCAGCGCGTCACCGCCCGGACCGAGCGCGAATCCCTCTGCGCGCAGCCGCGGCGGAAAAAGCGCGATACCGAGGCGGCGCGCTGCGACCGGCGTATGCAAAGCCCGCCCAAGCCGTTCCTCGAGCGCGCGTCGCGCCACCTCGGTCACGCGCTCGCCGAACACGTGCCACAGGAAGGCACCGACTACCGCCGCGCCCACTGCGACCAAAACCACCAACTTCGCCGCTCTCGCCACGGCTCCCGCGTCTCCCACTCTGGTTTCCGCCTTTGCCTTTCCCCTTTTGCCCTGATTATTTCCAGCGCCACAGGTCGGGAGATGCATGGCCGCACGCGTGCCGGAAGACGATCGACCGCAGGCGTACTTACCGGTGGCGCCGGAGCCGGCGCGACACGCGCGCTGGATTCGCGCCGCAGTTGTGCTCGGGCTGCTGGCCTTCGTCGCCCTCTTCTCCTTCGCCGATCTGCGCGAGCTGTGGCGAACCGTGGCGCAGACCAACGCCTGGCTCCTGCCGCTGCCGCTCCTGTGTGTCCTAGCGAGTTACCTGACCATGGCCCGCTCGTATCAAGGCATCGGCCGCGCCGCCGGATTCCACCTGCCGTTCTGGGAGATGCTGAAGATCACCTTTGTCGCCAACACGTCGAACTACTTGCTCGCAACCGGGGGGCTGAGCGGCTTCGCCGTGCGTATGTACTTTTTTACGCGGCACGAGATTCCGATCGGCACGGCAGTCGTCATCTCCCTGGCACAGACCTTCATGACCAACGTCACCCTGCTGCTGTTCGTTTTGGGAGGATTCCTTTATTTGTTCGCGGCACACAACCTCGGGACCACGACGCTGATCGTCATCGGCGTCTTGCTGGCCTTCCTCGTCGCGGCGGCGATCGCGGCAGCGGTGCTGCTGTTCCACGCCCGGCTGCGGCGGCGGATGCTCTTCTGGCTCGCACAGACGGCGCACTGGTTCATGCACCGCACCGTGCCGCACCGCACTCCGCCGCGCACGCATATCTGGCGCTATCAGTTCAACCTCAACCGCGGCATCGCGTTCCTGCTGGCGCGAAAGCGCCAGATGGCGGCGCCGCTCTTGTACATCGCCATCGACTGGGTGTTCACGATGCTGGTGCTGCACACGGCGTTTCTCGCGCTTCGCTACCCGATCGCCCTCACCTATGTGGTCGTGGGGTTTGCGGGCGGCGTCGCCCTCTCGCTCGTGTCGTTGATCCCGGGCGGATTGGGCGTGATGGAAGGCTCGATGGCGGCGATCTTCGCCGGTTTCGGCGTGCCCTTCGAGATCGCCGTCGTCGCCGTGCTGCTGTTTCGCGTCACCTATTACGTTGTCCCGTTGCTCATCAGCCTGCTTTTCATACATCAAATGCTGGCCCAGGGAACCGACATCCGCAGTGCCCTGCGCAGCGGAGATGTACCGGGAAGGAAATAACGGGCCCAGGGTTCAGCGGCCGGGGGCCGGGGGTCGAAGGTTGGAGTCGGCCTTGAGCTGATTGCGTCCGAAACGCGCCAGAGCGGGAAAGCGCGTGAGGATTGCAGCGCTGCAATAGATCGGCACGAGCCAGAACAGCGCGCGCATGACGGGCGAAGGGATGCAATCGAATCCCAGCGTGGCATTGCCGACCAGCACACCGATCAGCGCATAGTTGCAGACGCCGGCCGCGTGGCCGACGCGGCTGCCGATCAAGTCAGGCCAGCCACCGGGAGGCCCGCGCCGCCACGAATCGGCGACGTAGGCTGCAAACGAGAGAGCGACGGCAGCGGGTACCCACCAGGGGACGATGCCCAGCTTGCTGTACAGGAGCAGCGCCGGAACCACGAAGCCGATGTCGGCCGCGTGGTCGAGCCAGCGCCCGCCGCTGCTGGCCACGCCGAAGCGGCGCGCGACGTATCCGTCAGCGAAGTCGCTGATGGCGATGACCCCGAAGAGCACGGCGGCCGGCCATCCGCCGCTCCAGCCATCCGCCGCCCGCCCGACGTTGATCAAGAAGACCGGGGTGAGGGCGACCCGCATGCCGCTCACCGCATTGGCCGCGTGACGGGTGATCCAGCCTGGCGACACGCCCCCCCTCACTCTTTCTCTGCCACCAGCGCGGCCCGCACCTGCTCTGCCGCGTCGAGCAAGGCCTGCCGTTGACCCGCGAGCTGTGTCGCCACCGTCGCCCAGCGCTGTTCGTCGCCGCGCGCCGCGTCGATGGTTTCGGCGAATTGCTGATAACGGTCCAGAAGGGCGACAAACCGCCGATAGGACTCCCGTCCCGCAGACCCGCGGTACTGATGGGCGAACTGGCGCGCACGTTGCAGCGGATAGATCAGCTCCGTCACGTCGTTCGAAGTCGGCCGCCGGCCACCCTCCGCTGTGGCGACCACTTTTGTCGCCATGCTCGCGAGCACCTGCAGGTGTACCTCCATGATGTGCTCGTAGCTGCGCCAGAGGCAGCCGTGAAGCAGGAGCAGCGCCAGCAGCGGTCGGGCTCGCATCGTGCCCGGAGCCTACAGTGAGCGTCGGCCGGTTGCCAGGGATGGGTAAGTCCGCGCGGGCCTGTCTGCTCGTGAGCCCGTCGGCCCGTAGACGCGCGGCGCGGCGCAGAGTATGGGAAGGCGTATGCTGCGTACATGACGGCCTCCGTGTATTCTCTCCTTCGCCCCTTTCTCTTCCGCATCGACCCGGAGCGCGCTCACGGGTTGGCCGTCGCGGCGCTGCGCCCCGTGCAGTTGGCGCTGCAACGGGCCGGGGCGACCGCGCCAGCGAGCGATCCCGTGCTCAGCCAGGAGCTGTGGGGCCTGACCTTCCCGAATCCGGTAGGGCTCGCCGCCGGATTCGACAAGAACGCCGAGCTGCCGCACGTGTGGGCTGCCCTCGGTTTCGGTTTCGCGGAGCTCGGCACGATCACGGCGGAGGCCCAGCAGGGCAATCCGCGACCGCGCGTGTTTCGGCTGCCCGCGGATCAGGCCCTCATCAACCGCCTCGGCTTCAACAACCGCGGCGCTGTCGCCGTGGCGCGTGAGCTGACGCGGCGACTGGGTCACCACCGACCGCCGATTCCCCTCGGCGTCAATCTCGGCAAGTCGCGCGTGACGCCGCCCGACGCAGCGGCCGCCGATTACTGCGCCAGCTTGCGGGCCGTGTTCGCGCTCGCGGATTACGTCGCGGTCAACATCAGCTCCCCGAATACCCCCGGCCTGCGGGACCTGCAGTCCGCCGATCAGCTCGCCCGCCTGCTCGACGCCCTTGGCGCCGAGAACGAAATACTGGCGCGCGCACACGGTCTGCGGTCACGGCCTTTCGTGGTAAAGATCGCTCCCGAGCTGAGCGAGGGAGAGCTGCGTGCGGTTGCCGCCGTCGCCCGTGAACGTGGCGTCGCCGGCCTGATCGCGACCAACACGACGATCGAGCGCCCGACACTGCGCACCCCCGCGCCCCTCGCCGGTGAGGCAGGCGGGCTCAGCGGCGCCCCGCTGCGCGAGCGGTCGACGGCGGTGATTCGCGCCCTCTACCGCATCACCGAGGGCACGTTCCCCATCATCGGCGTCGGCGGCATCTTCACTGCGGAAGACGCGTACGAGAAGATTCGCGCCGGCGCGTCGTTGCTGCAGGTGTACACGGGCTTCGTCTACGGCGGTCCGGGCCTGCCCCGCCGGCTCTGCGGCGGTCTGCGCCGGCTGCTCGAACGCGACGGTTTCGCGAACATCGCCGCCGCCGTGGGCCGTGACGGATAGCTATTACCCTCGCCGGGTGGAGGACGCAGCCCGCTTGCAATGGAGGATTGAAGATCGATTTTTCGGATGCGGGGCTGGCGCCCCTGCGCCCCGCCGAGGGGTAAACCATCCGGCCTGGTTTTCCCCTCGGCCTCCTCTTTCCAGGCCGCACTCGGCCGGGATAGGTTCCGGCGGCACAGCCCGGCCACCACGTGCGAGTGTCGGTGCGAAAGGATCGTCCGCGCTCGCGCGCGCCGCGTGCCCGACGGCACCGACGGCCTCGTA
>JBBITY010000054.1:9445-13283 GCA_037440565.1 Desulfurellales bacterium | reverse complement strand
GCCTCAGGTTTGCTCAAACCGGCCGACGAGCGACTGCGTCGCGGCGCCGAGCTGGCGCATGCCAACGGCTGCTTCGCCTGCCACGGCGACATGGGCAGCGGCGGGCTGCCCAATCCGGGTTCGTTGAAGGGCTACGTTCCCGGCTTCCTCGGGCGGGACTTCACTGAGCTGGTGCGCAGCGACGAAGAGCTGCGCGAGTGGATCGCCGAGGGCTCGATTGCCCGCCTGCGCAACAATCCGCTCGCCGCGCACTTCCTCGACCGCCAGCGCATCCAGATGCCGGCGTACAAGTCGTTTCTCTCGGCTGAGGAGATAGATGCCCTCGGCGCGTACATCCGCTGGCTGGCCAGCGGCACGTGGCGGATCCAGCCGTTGGGCGAATGAGGGCGGCCGGCCGGCGAGGGCCTGCAGTGGGGGGAACATTCCACCTTTGGACATTGGGCTGCGGGCAAGGCGCGCAGTGTGCCCAGCGCGCCTCGTGGTAAAAGGCCTCTTCGGAAGGCTTCGTTGACACGGCTCCGGCTGGCGCGCATAGTTGCGTAATTATGACAGCCACAAAGCGATTGGCCTCGGGTTGCTGGCGCGCGGTGGTGCTCGCCGGCTTGGTGTGGACGCTCGGGTTCGGCGGGGCCGCACACGCGCAGGACAAGGTGACGCTGAAGGGCGAGGTGCTGGACCTGACGTGTTACCTGTCGCATGGCGCGAAGGGCGGGGAGCATCGCGCGTGCGCGCAGATGTGCGCGAAGAAGGGCTTGCCCATTGGGCTCATGACCGACTCCGCGGAGGTGTTCCTCCTGATCGAGGATCACGACAAGCCGGAGGCGTACAATGCGCTGAAGCCGCTGGCCGGCAGTCGAGCCGAAGTCGTCGGGAAGAAATTCTCGAAGAGCGGCATGAACGCCATCATGGTGCTGGAATCGAAGGGGCTGTAGCCCACACCGCCAGCGCCCTCTGCAAAACATGCCGGCTGGCGTGACGGCGCGTGTGGCCGCCACGGTGCTGGTGGCCCGCGCCGTCGCTGGCTGCGCCGGTGACGGACCGCCTCCGAATCAACCGGGCAGCGCCTTCGATCGCCTGCAGCGGCAGATCTTCAACCGCAACTGTCTGCCGGCAGGCTGCCACAATGCGTCGAGCCGATCCGGAAATATGGATCTCTCCGAAGGCGCCGCATACGATCAGCTCGTCGGACGCGTCCCCGACAACGCCGCGGCCCGCGAAGCGGGCCTGCTGCGCGTGGCGCCGTTCGCGCCGGAGCGCAGCTTCATTCTGATCAAGCTCACGGCGCCGGGGCCCGGGGAAGGCAGCCGGATGCCACTGGGCGCGGGGCCGTTGTCCTCGGCGGACATCGAGCTGATCCGCGCCTGGATCCTCGACGGTGCGCCGCGGGGCGAGGCGGGAATTCCGTCCGCAACACCGACGCCGACGGCAACCCCGCTTCCAGCCGCTTCACCGACGCCGTCGCGCCCCGGCGGGTGAGTTGATCTACGAGCACACGCCGAGGAAGCACACGTCGTCCTGGGGCGGGCAGTCGTCGATGCTGTTGCAGCGGCAACCGCGGTAGATGAGACCGAGTTCACAGCCCAACGTGCAGTCCCACGGATCGCAGCCGTGGCAGATGCAGGTGCCTTCGCCCGCCGAGCCGGCGTACACGCACTGGCCTTCTGCAGGGCGATCAGCCTTGACCCTGCAAGTACCAGCTTCGCACTCGCCACCGGCGCACGTATAGGGCGGCGGGCAGTCGGCGTCACTCAGGCAGGACGAAGGCGGCGAGGGAACCTGGCCGCAGCTTTGAAGGGGAAGACACTGGCACGCTGCAACGGCTCCCGGCGGCGCACACTGTCCAGGACACGCCGCGTCAGCCGGCGGGTCGCACTGCTCGCCCGGCTCCAACGTGCCGTTCCCGCACAGAGCGCCGGCGCTCGTCGATGTGGGCGTCGGCGCTCGCGTAGGCGTTGCCGTATTCACGGCGGCCCCTGGCTGGGGATAGGCGCGCTCCAGAAAGGCTGAGGCGTGCGCATCTGCGAGACACAGCAGGCACGTCGCCAACGAGTCCGCATCGACGATGGCTGCCACGCATGGACCGGGGCAGCTCGCCGGGAACTCCGGCGGCAACGTGCCGGTGCACTGGCGGGTGATCACGAGTCGAGCGCGCTCGGCTAGTCGCGCCAGTCGGAGGGCCTCCCCCGTCTCGGGACATACCAGCCCCGGTTCGGAAATCCTGCGATCTTCACACTTGCGCAGCAGGGAGACGGACTTCGACAGGTAGCGGGCAGCCTCCCGCCCGGCGGCCCGCCGGCACCCAAGATCGCCCGCCGCCACGGGCGCTTGCATTGCCGCCAACAAGACGGCTGTTGCGACGAGCCGTGCTTTCGCTTGGACCTCTGCTTCTCAACGCCCCGGATCAGAAGAACACGTGCGCTTCGGCGATCCACAGATCCTGGTTGTGGCTCGGGTTCGATCGGACGCCGTTGCTGACCCGATAGACGAAGCGCGTCTGCAGGAAGCGGCTCCAGAACGGCTCGAGGCCGACACTGACGCGGTTCTCGCTGTCGTCGGCGCGGCGGCCGAGGTCGCCGTCGTCGTCGGCGTAGTCGAACGCCAACTTGATGTTGAGCCAATTGGAGAGCAGGTAATTAGCCTCGCTGTAGTGGATGAAGCGGCTCCGCCGCTCGCCGGCGGTGCGGTCGTCCGCGTCGGTGCGGAAGTCCACCTCCCCGAGATACGTGACCGGTCCGAGGTTGGTGCCGCAGAAGAAGCCGAAGAGCAGCGTCTCGCCACCGGCCGGGCCGACGCGCGAGGCCGAGCCGCCGAGGAGGGCGTTGTGGAGGAGCGGCACGTCGGTGAACAGCGAGAAGACGGTCCCCGTGACTTGGAGATCTCGGTCGCCGGCCGCGCCTTCCGAGACGGCCAGCACGGCCGCCAGCGGACCCGGTTCCCACCCGACTTCGAATGCCGCCTGCTGCTGCTCGAAGCTGAAGCCGGTGTTGGCCGAGCCGTTGCGGCCGCCGCGGATGAAGGCCGTGTTGTCCTGCAATTGCAGCCCGTAGGGCAGGAACATCCGGCCTCCCTTCAGGTAGAGATGGCGGGGCAGGCGCAGCAGGCCCCACGCCTCGCGGTTGTCCGTCTGCGGTGAGATGCGCTGGTCGACATAGAAGGTCAGCAGGTCTGGAATGAGACGGACTTCCAGGTATCCCAGGGCATCGGTCAGCTCCAGGTCGGTGTGGTCCAGCCGGCCGCGGAAGGCGGTGTTGTTCTTGACCGTGCCGTCGGCGCCCAGCTCCTGGAAGATCGCAGCGGCGCTGGCGCGCAGATTGGCGCCGATGGCCACGTACGGCGAAGCACCTCGCCGGTGAATGCGTCGAGCGGCCTGGCGAGCGACGGCAAGAAGCTGGGGTAGTGCAGGATATCGCGCGCGTGCTCGGCGACGAAGGCCGTGCGCTTGCCGCCGCCAGTCATGTTGACGTGGCAAGCGCTGCACTTGAAACCCTCGCGCACGGCGATGTACGGCTCGGCCGCCCCCGGCGCCGCCCAGGCCAGCAGCGCGGCAACGAGGGCGAGGAGGCTCACAGCGGAACCCCAGAGACACGGAGAAGACCGCTCGCGCAGCACGCCCCGGGTTCCTTTGAGGACCGGTTCGCCGCGGCAGAACGTGGGGTCGCGAACACTCCGGCGTTGGTACTCCATTGGCGGTCCTACGTCCCGGGCAAAGACTCCAGCCACCGGCGAATCGCCGCTGCGACGTCGGAGAAGTCGCGCGGCGCGCGGGCGGGGAACGCAGCGAGCCGCTCGGGATCGATGCGCAAGTAGTCGTGGACCAGAATGTTGCGGAAACCTCCGA
>JBBITY010000054.1:429-9389 GCA_037440565.1 Desulfurellales bacterium | reverse complement strand
CACATCCTCGTAATCCTCGGCGCTCACGCCGAAGTGCGCGCTCAGGATATGGTTGCCGATGTCAAGAATGATCTCGGCGCCAAGTCGGAGCCCGCGCTCGGCCGCCCAGGTGTCGCGGAAATTACCCCCCTCAGCCGCCGCACCCGCCGTTTGGAGTTCATCCAAACGCGAGACGACCTCCTCGAGTTTCAGTAAACGGGCGCGAATCGCGTCGGCGCTAAGTACCACGGCGCCGCTCCGCCAGCCGCTCGCCCGCGGACCGCCACTGCGCCGCCAGGAAGGGCTTGAAATCCCAGTAGCGAGCGCGTGCCCGGACGACGAAGTCCGTTTCCACGTCTGCCGATCGCGCGAACAGACAGCGCCCGTGCTCCGCGATCTCATGGGCCAGAACGACCGGTGCTCGGTTGAGTGACACCAGGTCGACCGGCGCGCGGACCGCGCTGACCACTTCTTCACGCAGGCGCATGAGTGCGTCGGTGTCGAGCGGCAGCTCCGTGAGCACGCCCAGGTCGACGTCCCGCACGGTCGCCTGGTCAGGATCGGCCGCCGAGCCGAACAGATAGACGAGCAAGACCCGGGGATCGTCTGCGAGCCGCCGCGCCGCCGCGGCGGCGGCTTCCCGGGCGCGACTGGCAGAGATTCGTGGCTTCGACACGGCGCCAGCCTACCACAAAGTGCCGCCGCCGAGCGCGCCGCCTCGCTTCCGCGGATTCGACATGACCCCCCGGTATTCGAACGGCGCGCAGGTTCCCGGTTCGTCGTGGACACCGAAATAGCCCCGCTTCGGTCCGTCCAGAAAGCGCGATGAGCCCACCTCCCCTGAGAGCTTGTGAAGAAATCCCAGCGGGGACCGGTCGTAACACCGACGGAAGGGCGGGAGCAGCGCTCCCACCCTCGAGAGTGGAGCGGGGTTGTGCCGGCACCATCCTCGAGTGGTGGACCAATGCTCCACCCCGAGAGATTTTTTCACATGGTTTGCCGGCCACAGGAGTGCCACCTCGCCGGTGCCGGCGGGTGGCCTTCCCTTGCTCGATTCCTTACTGTGCTGCACGCATGGCGAACAGGTCATTCGCAGGCACTCGGGCTGTGCGCGGCCCTGGTGATCGCGGTCCAGGCGCTCTACGCGCAGACGGCGAGCTTCGAGTTCCTCACGCTCGACGACTACAACTTTCTGCTCACCCGCCGGACGGTCCGCGCGGGGCTGAGCTGGCCCGGCCTCCGCTGGGCCATGCTGACGGTCGAGCCGAACTGGCATCCGGTCACATGGCTCACGCATCAGCTCGATTTCACCCTATTCGGTCCCCACGCCGGTCCGCACCACCTGGTGAGCGCGGCCTTGCACTCGGCCAACGCGCTGCTCTGCTTTCTCGCCCTGCGGGCGCTGACCGGCGCGCTTTGGCCAAGTGCGCTGGTGGCAGCGCTGTTCGCGCTGCACCCGCTGCGCGCCGAGTCGGTCGCCTGGCTCTCGGAGCGCAAGGACGTCACGTCCGGGCTTTTCTGGATGCTGACCTTGCTCGCGTATGCCGGATACGTGCGGCGCCCGACCGTCGGTCGCTACGCGCTGGTGTTCGGCGCCCTGATGCTCGGATTGATGTCGAAGACCATGCTCGTCTCGCTTCCGCTGGTCCTGTTGCTACTTGATGTCTGGCCCCTCGGCCGCTGGCCGTGGGCGGCAGCGGGTGCGCGGCCGGTTCCGGTCGCGTGGCTGGTCACCGAAAAGCTCCCCCTGGTGGGGCTCGCCCTCGCGGCCTCGGTGATCACGATCTTCGCCCAACAGGCGGTCGGCGGCGTGCGCTCGCTCGGTCAGGTTCCAATGGCGTGGCGGTTGGTCAATGCGCCGATCGCGTACGCCACGTACCTCGCGCAGACGGCGTGGCCGGTTAACCTGGCTGCGATCTATCCGCATCCGGCGACGATGGGAGGCGCCGCGCTGCGCGTGTGGCCGGCCATCGGCGCCGGGGCGCTACTCGTCGCGATCACGGCTTTCTGCCTGGCAGCGATCAAGCGGGCGCCGTACCTGGCGGTGGGATGGTTCTGGTATCTGATTGCGCTGGTGCCGGTGATCGGCCTTTTTCAGGTGGGCCGACAGGCGCACGCCGACCGCTACACCTACCTGCCCACCATCGGTATCTACGCCATGCTGGCGTGGGGCCTGCGCGACGCGGCAGTCCGGCGCCCTGCGCTGCGCGTCCCGGCGGTCGCCGCGAGCGCCGCCGCGCTGGTCGTGCTGGCAGCCTTGAGTTGGCGGCAGATCGGCACGTGGCGCAATACGCGGGTCTTGTTCGAACACGCCATCGCGGTCACCGAAGACAACTACTACGCCCATCAGGCGCTCGGTGCCGCGCTCAGCGCCGCGGGCGAGTTCGAGGCTGCGAGGCGCCACCTCGAAGAGGCGCTGCGCATCAGCCCCGACTCGGCGTATGCGGTCGAGCAGCTCGGGCTGCTGCGCGAGCGCCAGGGCGACCGGGTGGGCGCCGCCGCGGCGTACGAGCGGGCGCTGGCGCTGAGCTGGAAATCGTTTTTCGCGCGCCGCAACCTCGCTGCGATGCGCCGCGCCGAAGGCAATCTAGATGCCGCCATCGAGCTGTGGACGGCCGCCGTGGAGTATCAGCCCGACGACGCGCAACTGCGCTTCGACCTCGGCAGCACGCTGCTGCAACGGGAGCGCTACGCCGATGCTGCCGCGCACCTGCGGCGCGCCGCCGCACTGCGCCCGGACTTCGCGCAGGCACACAACAACCTCGGCGTCGCGCTCGCCAAGCAGGGCCTCTACGCCGAGGCGCTGTCGGAATTCGAACGCGTGCTAGCGCTCAACCCGAATCATCCGACCGCAGCACGCAGCTTGCGGTGGGTGCGCGCTCAACTCAGCGCGGAAAGCGGCGCGCGATGAGCGGGTCCGCGGGGCCTCTCGCCGGGTCGCCACCCGGCGGCGCCTGCAGCGGGGGATCGAAACGGTCGCCCGGCAGTGTTGAACCCGCCGTTACGAGGCTTGCCACTTTCTCAGGATCTCGGCGGCGCGTTGCTTGGAAAGCAACGCGTCGGGACCCGCAGCGGGTGGCAATGCGGCATTGAGGACGAAGTCGAGCTCGGCGCGCGCCAGCGCCCTTTCATCGAGCGCGTAGTAGGTCTCAGCGAGGAACACGCGGCCGAACAAGGTGTCGGGATGCCGGCTGCGCGCTTCTTCGAAATACCGGCGCGACTTCTTCAGGTCCCGCAGGGGCCACGGCAGCAGGTAGTAGAAGCGGCCCAGGGCGACCATCGGCCCGCCACCGTCGAAGTCGCGGTCGAGTTCGTACGCCCTCAGTGCAGCGTTCTCGAACTTGCCGCCGATCCCTTGCCGGACGGCCGTGACGATGCCGATGCTGCCGCCGTACTCGCCAATCGACAGCATGTGGAAGTAGTGCCCCTCGACGCGATCGGCATTCAGGGCGATAGCGCCTCGGGCGACATCCATGGCCTTCACCGCCATCGCCTTTTTCAGGGTGCGGTCCTCCGAGCGGTACGCGACCCACCAGTAGCCGCGCGCTAGGCGCCAGGCGGCTTCGTACGATTCGGGATCGGCAACCAGGGCTCGGTTGCAAAGGTCCATCGACTCGCGCAACGCGTCCGCGTTGCCACGTGCCGCCCACAGCTCATCCATGCGCGCAATGCGTGCGGCGGGATCATCGGCGGTTTCCACGGCCCCGGCGCCGGCGAAGCCGTCCGCGGCGAGGCCGGCGACAACGGCCGCCACAAGCGGAACTACGTGCTCGAAAACCCCGCGCCAGGATGCACGGGTGGCGCAGGACCTTCGACGGGGCTCCATGTGCTGGGTGGATTCACGGGGGTTCATCGGGCACGCCTGGATCTCGTCTCGCCCGTTGCTAGCTAGGACAGTGCGGCCTTCATCACAATGAACAGGATGCCGGCACCGACCGCGAAGGCTCCCTTGGCGGACGCCCAGCGGACCAGCTCCCCGAGAGCGGGCCGCCGTGCTTCGCCCGTGTCAACCATCGACACGATCGCGCCAGCCGCCAGCGCCAGCATGCCAACCATTGCCCACACGATCGGAGCCAACTCTGCCGTGAAATCGATTGCCATCATTGTCCTCTCCTCCTTGCGTCCGTTCGATGCGTAAGGGAGACGGCCAATCATGTGCCGTGCCGTACCCGTTGGCACCCGAGGCGATTGGCGGGAGTGGCGACAAGCCCGTGCTAACCGGCGGCAGCGGCGATCCGCTCGATTCACGTAGCAGGGCCAACCATCCTTGGCGCCCCTGTCAGGTGCCTGCGCTTCTGATGTCGAGACCGCCCCCCTCGGCAGGGCTCGGAGCTTGTGAAAGGTCCCGGCGAAGACAGGCCGTGACACCGGCGCAAGGGCGGGAGCAGTGCTCCCGCCCTCGAGGCCGGAACTGCGTCGCCCCGGCACCCTCTTGAGGCGTGGAGCATTGCTCCACCCCGAGGAATTTCTTCATCGGCCCGGAAAAGGTATGAGTCCGGATGACTCCCTTTTTTGGAAATGGACTTATCCGAGCTAGCCCGTTGGGAAGCGCCGGGTGCGTACTTCGCTTCGCCGGGCGGTAAACCATGCCGCTCCGGCGAGGCAGGCGGCAGCGCCCACGACGAGTGCGGAGGGCGTACCGAACCGATCTGCCACGAGACCGAGCGCCAGACTGCCGATGGAGGCGGTTCCCTGATGCATCAGCGTGTAGACGGCCATCACCCGCCCTCGGTACAGGTCCTCGACGCCGAGCTGGACGAGGATGTTCGAGGAATTGAAGTACACAATTCCGCTCCCACCCACCGCTGTCAGCATGAGCAGTGACGGCAAATACTCTCGCGAGAGCGCAAAGGCGGTCAAGCTGGCGGAGAACACGATCAGTCCAGCCGGCAGGAGCCGGCGATAGTGCTGCAGACCGAGGCGCAGGCCCGCCAGGATGATCGCGCCTGACCCGGCGCCGATTCCCGCGGCGGCCATCAAGAGACCGTAGCGCCAGGCGTCGAGGCCCAGCACGGTGCGCGCCATGTCGGGCAAGAGGATCCGATACGGCACCCCGAGCGCACTGACGACACCGACCAAGACTAACACCGCCCTCAGCTCCGGCCGGCCAAATGCGTACCTCATCCCGGCTCGCAGCGCGCCGCGTTGTGGTCGCAGGGGCGTGTCCCGCGTCGTCAAGGCGTGGGGATCGATCAGACGCAGACCCCAGAGAACGAACAGATAACTGGCCGCGTTGATCAGGAAGCACATGCCTTCGCCGAGCCCGGCGACGACGAACCCCCCGATCGCGGGGCCGATGACCCGCGCCACGTTGAAGCCGGTGGCGTTGAGAGCGATGGCGTTCGGCAGGGCGTCGCGGCCGACCAGGTCGACGACGAAGGCTTGGCGTGCCGGGACGTCAAACGCATTGATCGCGCCCAGGAGCGCCGCCAGGCCAACGATGTGCCACGGGCGAACCACGCCGCCGATGGTCAAGATGGCCAGCGCGACTGCCTGGAAAAGAGAGAGCGCTTGGGTCACCATGATGAGCCGCCGCCGATTGACTCGGTCGCTCAGCACGCCGCCAGGCAGCACGAGGAGTAGCATTGGGGCCGCCGACGCAGCCCCGAGAACCCCGAGCATGAAGGGGCTTTCGTGCAAGCGCAGCAGCAGCCACCCCTGCGCGGCCGTCTGCATCCAGGTCCCGACCAGCGACGCCCACTGCCCGAGCCAAAACAGGCGGTAGTTGCGTTGGCGAAGAACCGCGTACCCACGCAGAGACGGCCGGCGCATCACGCCACCCTACCGGCTTTGCGGCCGTGCCGCGAGTGGCGCCGCGGGCTCCTGCGAACGGGGCGGGTTACGCGGCGGTAACCGGCCGAGCGGCGACGATGCCTTCGGCGTCACCGCACGCCGCCGCCGTGCTTTCGTCGGGAGCGAGCGGCAAGCGGATGTTGAACCAGGCACCTGGCCGTGCCGTCGGGTCGAGCGTGATATCGCCACCGTGTGCGTCAACGATGGCGCGGGCGATGTACAGACCCAGCCCGGTGCTGCGCCGTCCTACGATGTCCTTGCCGTTCTGGTAGCGCGTAAAAAGAGTCGCCGCGCGCTCGCGGTCAATGCCCGGTCCGCTGTCGCCGATGGTGAGGAGAATCCCGTCTCCGTCCCGGGCCGTTCGGCAGACAATGGAGCCGCCCTCCGGAGTATACTTAATCGCGTTGTCGAGCAGGTTCGCCAGGCTGCGTTCCAATTGCGCGGGGTCGATCAGAGTTGGCGGGAGGGCGGGATCCAAATCGAGGCGCATGTGCAGGCGCTTCCACTCGAATGCCGGTCTGTACGAATCGACGAGGTCCTTCACGACCCGGTTCAGCGAGGCGCGGCGGGGGAAGACCCGCAGCACTTGCGCCTCGATGCGGTCGAAGTCGAGAAAATTCAGCGTCAGCGTTTCCATGCGCCGCAGACTCACCATGACCTGCGCTGCAAGGTTGCGCAGCGAGACGGCTTGCCGGTCGAGTTGATCGTACAGGGTCGCCACAGACTGCTGCGCGACCCAGAGGGGTTGTTTGAGATCGTGCGTGATCAACGACAGGAGTTCGGTCCGCGCTTGTTCGCGCTGTCTTGCCGCTGCCGCCGCCATCTGTCCCCGGCGCACGCGATCTACGAAGAAGGCGTAAAAGGCCCCGGCGAGGAGGAAAAACGGGATACGCAGCAGGATAGCTGCCTGCATCAGGTTGTGCGGGCCGAGACGAGCGAGCAAGTAGGTGAGATAGGCGGCGCCGGTGACCACCGGAGCGAGCAGGCTGAGCGTCAGCCGGTCGGTGATCGACGCCAGGAGGATGATCACGTAGTAGAAGACGAACACATCCGTGTTGGCATCCGGAATCAGGTAGAGGGCGAATGACGTTGCAGCCGTGTCGAAAAGAATCAGGCCGACGTCGAATCCGGCGCTGGCCAGAATCCGGGCCGGCAGAACTGCGACAATCACATTGCTCCCTAGGTACGCCACGACGAAAGCGAGCTGCGAAGCCGGCAACCCCGCGGAGGGGGCGCTGAAAATGAGGAGATAGCCGATGGCCAGCGTGAGGGCGGTCCGCACCAGCAACAGGAGCCGGCGTTTCTCGCCTAGCGCCCCGACCGGGGTGGCACTGGTGTCGGCGGAAGCGCCGGCGATGTCTCCGGTAGCTCGCTCACTCATCGCTGATGACATACTCCCTCCCTGCGACAAAAAGCCCTCCACGTTTGTAAGCGACAAGGCCGAGCGTCGGCTGGCGGACGGCGCGCCCGCGCATCACCGCGTCACTGATCCCGTTCACCGTTCCGTCCTCGGCATGGCGTTTCAGGAGGCACTCGATGAGTTCCTGGGTTTCTCGCTCCCTCGGCGGCATGCGATACCCCGTCCTGATCGGGTGGCGCAGCATGTCGCGTGCCCGGCAGCCGCGGCGGTGTGGACGACGCACACGGAAAGTGGCCGTACGGGCCTTGGCGAGCCGCTGGGGCGTCAGTTTCCTTCGCTTTCGCGGGAAAACGTTGGGCCTGTGACGGCCCGGTGCGAGCACTTTGGCCCGTGTCGGCGTGGCAAACGCGCGGTTCGACCCGCTGGGCGCTCGTCGCTACTCGATGCCTCCCGCTCAACGAGAGATGCACCTCGGCCGCCGTATTCGACGGGCCAACCGACCCGCCCCGCAAGCCACCCAGTAATCGAGCGTGGGTTCTGACCAAGGGGAGGTGGCGGAGAGCCAAGCGCACAATTCGGCGCGAAACCGCCCCTCGGCCGCGGAATAGGAGCGTTCTGCCGCGCGGTCGTTGACGACTCAGTTGCGGCACCATTGCCGCCTTGCTAGTCGGGGGCCATGGGTGAGAAGCCGACTCGGCTCGTAACCGATTCGATGATCGGCCTTGCGATGCCCGACATCGACGTGTGGTCGGAGCGGGTGGCGGTGGTGCTGGGGCAGAACCCCGGCATATTCACGGGCCCCGGCACAAACACGTACCTCATCGGGACGAGCCGGCGGCCGCTGCTGCTCGACACCGGACAGGGACTGCCCCAGTACCTGCCGTTGCTCGAGCGCGCGTTGGGTGACGTGCGGCGCGGCGAGGGGCTCCAGGAAATCGTGTTGACGCATGGCCATGTCGATCACGGCGGCGGCGTGGCCAGCATTCGAGAGCGCTTCGGACCGCTGCCGCTCGCGAAGCGGCCAGCGCCACCATTCGACGGTGCGCTCGATCTTCGCGGGATCGATGACGGCGACGAAATTCACACCGAAGGTGCCACCTTGCGAGCGATCTGGACGCCGGGGCATGCGCATGATCACCTGTGCTTTTACCTGCGCGAGGAGCGGGCGCTGTTTACCGGCGATGTCGTGCTTGGCGCCGGCACTACCGTCATTCCGCCGGACGGCGATCTCGGCGAGTACCTGCACTCACTGCAGCGCTTGCTCAATCTGGACATGGCGAGGATCTATCCCGCCCATGGCCCGGTGATCCGCGATCCACACGCGAAAATCCAATTGTACCTGGCCCACCGCGCCTTGCGCGATCAGCAGATCTTGGACGGCCTGCGGCACGGCGTGCGCACGGTCGCTGGGCTCGTCAAGCGCATTTACACCGATGTGCCGGAGTTCCTCCACCCGGCGGCCGGCATGTCCGTTCACGCCCATCTGCGCAAGCTCGAACGCGAGGGTGTCGTCGAGCGCGACGGCGACATCTGGGCGTGCCGTTGAACGGACGGCCGCCCGTCCTCTGCGCGGGCGCCTCAGGCGCGTTCCGAGCAGCACAGTCGAACCAGCTCGCGCAGATGTGAGGCGCTGGCATCCTCCAGGTGATGCACGAGGTCGATGGCCTTCTCCATCCGCTCCTTGCGCAAGGTGTAGCGGGTCTCGCGGCGGAACTTGTCCTCGACCACTTTGCGGCGATCATCGAAGGGCCGGCCGCCGCAGCCATACGGCATGTCCTGCTCCATTTCGAAGCTGCGGCCATCGTCCATTTCGATGCGCACGCGTGCG
>JBBITY010000054.1:0-401 GCA_037440565.1 Desulfurellales bacterium | reverse complement strand
CTTGAAGCCGTTCAGGTCCGCGGTCGACAGGTCGAGTTCGCACCGCGTCCGATTGTTTTCCGTGACGATTCTTACCGGCGAGCGATCGCGCACGCGGTTCGCCATCTCGTCATCGAGGGAGAGGTGGACTTTGCTCGCCAGCTCCCAGACGGCCGTGTCTCGGATGCGGTCGCGGGTGAATTGCCGCGGCGACAGCTCGCGATCCATCAAGGCGACCGCGACGTTGTACGGCACCGTGAAACTGAGGGTCGTGGGGAGTGTGTCGGGCCCCTTCACATATGGGGCCGCAAGCGCTTCCATTCCGAGGGTCAGCGGTCCCGCGGCGACCCCGACGCTGCGCACTTTCCGGGCGTCGAGGTGGTGCTGGCGCGCCAGGTTGAGGACGCAGTCGATCACGGCAT
>JBBITY010000053.1:12756-13303 GCA_037440565.1 Desulfurellales bacterium | reverse complement strand
CACTGGTATAGTCGTCGACGACCCGCACACCGAGCGGAGCACCTCCAGCCAGGCTGCCCGCGTCACTCCCCACGGCCGCATGCCCTTTGCTTTCCACTGCAGCGTGCAGGCGCGCATCCGGATGTTGGGCGATCAGGCCGATCAGGGTCCGCCCCATGCGACCGGCCGCCCCACAGACGATCATCGGGACCGTCACGGCACACTCCACGTGTGGGGTCCGCGGCGCCGACTGCTTGGCCTTCCAGAAAGGGGAACGTGGTCCGCACAGCGGACGCTAAGCTTCTCGACCTCCTGCTGAAGCGATCCGCACATCGCGCCCTCACAAAGCGCCGGCCTCCTGCAGCGCCGCCCGCAGGATCGCGCGCGGCGCCTCGCTCATGGGCAGCAGCGGCAGGCGCAGCTCGTCCCGGCACAACCCCATCATCGCGAGGGCTGCCTTGACGGGAATCGGATTGGTCTCAAGGAAGAGCGCCCGCGTGACCGGCAGCAGCCGATAATGGAGCCGCCGCGCCGTATCCCAATCGCCCCGCCGCGCCGCCGCGCCGGC
>JBBITY010000053.1:5010-12746 GCA_037440565.1 Desulfurellales bacterium | reverse complement strand
ACCACCTCCGCACTCCGTTTGGGCAGGACGTTGGCGACAACCGAGATCACGCCGACTCCCCCGACCGCGAGAATGGGCAAGGTGAGCGAATCGTCCCCCGAGTACACCTCAATCGCGTCGCCACAGCGCCGAATGACCTCCTGCACTTCATCCAGTGAGCCGGTGGCCTCTTTCAGCCCGATGACCTCGTCCACCTCTGCCAGTCGCGCGATGGTCGCGGCCTCGATCTTCGACGCAGTGCGGCCCGGAATGTTGTACAGAATCAGCGGGAAGCGGGTGGCGGCGGCGATCTGCTTGTAGTGCTGGTAGATCCCTTCCTGGGTGGGCTTGTTGTAGTAAGGCGAGATCAGCAGCGCGGCCGCGGCGCCGGCCTCCTTGGCGGCACGCGTCAGGCTGATCGCTTCGGCCGTGGAATTCGAGCCAGTGCCGGCGATGACTGGAACTCGGCCGCGCGCAAACTGCACGACCAATTTGACGACCTCCGCATGCTCGTCATGGGTGAGCGTGGCGGATTCGCCCGTGCTGCCGCAGGGCACCAAGGCGCTCGTCCCGTTATCGATCTGGTATTCGACCAGCCGTTCCAGCGCCTCGCGATCGATCCGTCCATCGCGAAAAGGCGTGACCAAGGCGGTCATCGAACCGGAGAAGCGGAGAGTCATGGTTCCACCTCGATTTCGCCGCGAAAAACTTCCTCGGCCGGACCGGTCATGTACACGTGATCGTCGGCCGCGCGCCACTCGACTTGCAGATCGCCGCCGCGCAGGTGAATGGTAGCCTGGCGCCGGCTGCGCCCGGTCAACGCCGCGGCAACCAGGGCCGCGCCCGCGCCGGTGCCACACGCCGCCGTTTCTCCCGATCCGCGTTCCCAGACGCGCATCGTCAGGTCGGTCGGGCCGTCCGTGCGGACGAACTCGGTGTTCACGCGCTTCGGGAAAAACGGGTGATGCTCGAAGCGCGGGCCGATGCGCTCGAGATCGAGGCCGGCGATGTCGGCCAAGAACAGCACGCAGTGTGGATTGCCCATCGAGAGGCAGGTGACGCGATACTCGGTACCGCCCACCTGGAGCGGTGCGTCGATCACCCGCCCCTCGGCGGCGACGGGAATGCGGGGTCCGTCCAGGATCGGCGCACCCATGTCCACCGTCACCTGCTCAACCCGGCCGTCGCGCAGGCGGAGGTCCAGCACTTTCACGCCGGCGTCGGTCTCGACGCGCATCGGGTTGTGCGAAGCGAGACCATGCTCGTACGCATACTTGGCCACGCAGCGGATGCCGTTCCCGCACATTTCACCGCGACTTCCGTCGGCGTTGTACATCTCCATGCGGCAGTCAGCGACCGACGAGGGACAAATCAAAATGAGGCCGTCCGATCCGATGCCGGTGCGGCGCTCGCTGACACGGCGCGCCAGGGCGGGCGGGTCTGCCACGCGCGACGAGAAGCAATCGACGTAGACGTAGTCGTTGCCGGTGCCGTGCATCTTGGTGAACCGCAGTGTGCTCATGAGGCTCGCGCTCGTACGTCCCCTGCGAAGACCGGAACTGGATCTCGCGTAGCACGGCACAGCGGAAACGGGAAGTGCCGCCGGCGGTGGGCGCCGTCAAGTTCGGAGCCATGAGGGGAGAACCCCTCTTGCCCCTCTCCCGCAACACTTGCGAAAGAGGGGAGGGGTGGGGCTTCATCGCGTCTCCTCGCCCGGCGTCGCCGCGACGCCGGGCGCAAGCTCCCGCACGACTTCCACCACGTTCGACACTTCGCTGATCAAACCGTCGACCGTGTAGGAAAACACCCGGTAGCGGTAGCGCTCTCCCGTGGCAACCGCCTCGTCGAGATAGCGAAAGCGCCGGATCTGACGGAACCGGTCGCGATCACTCACCGCCAGCTTCGCGATGGTCTCAAAGGGACCGCCGGCGATGCTGCGCTCGACGCGAAAGGCGGCCAGATCCCGCAACGGGGAACCGTCGGCGCAGCGGCGTGGCCGCTCCCAGCTGACGCGAATCCCGGCCCCGACGTTGCGCGCGCCCACGCTGTGCAAGGCCTCCGGCGCGGCAAACTCGGGAGGCTTGACGTCCGTTTTGCGCCCGCAGCCGAGGAGTGCAACTCCAGCGGCGAGGATGATGACCCTGCGGAGCAAGAGGCGCCACGAGGCCCCTCGGCCGGCGGCCGCCCCGTGCATTCCTACACCCCAAGCGCCCGCAAGCGGCGGCGGACGTTCGCGGGCGACGTCCCGCCAGCCGCCCGCCGCCGGCGCACTGCCGACTCCAGGGTCAGCCAGTGGCGAACGTCGGCTGTGAAGGCGGGCGAAAAGCGCCGCAGTTCGGCGACCGTGAACTCGTCGAGGGCGCGCCGGCTCGCGATGGCTGCACGGACAATGGCCCCGACGATCTCGTGCGCTCGGCGGAACGGAACGCCCTTGCTCGCGAGATAGTCGGCCAACTCGGTGGCCAGGGTGAAGCCGGCGGTTGCGGCGCTGCGCATACGGTCGGCGTGCACGCGCAGCCGCGGCACCAGCTCGACGAGGATGGCCAGCGCGGCGGTCAGCGTGTCCACACTGTCAAACAGCGGCGCCTTGTCTTCTTGCAGGTCGCGGTTGTACGCGAGGGGCAGTCCCTTCAGCGTGGTGAGCAAAGCGATCAGGTTGCCGTACAATCGACCCGTCTTGCCGCGGATCAGCTCGGCCACGTCCGGGTTTTTCTTTTGCGGCATCATTGAGCTGCCGGTCGCAAAGGCGTCCGGAAACTCGATGAAGTCGAACTGTGGCGCGGACCACAGCACCAGCTCGTCGGCCAGCCGGCTGAGATGCATACCGAGGGTCGCCGCCGCCGCCAAGAACTCCACGGCGAAATCGCGATCGCTGACGGCATCCAGGCTGTTTCGACTGACGCCAGCGAAGCCCAGGGCGCGGGCGACGAACCTACGATCGATCGGGAACGTCGTTCCGGCCAAGGCGCCGGACCCGAGCGGTAGAATGTTGGTACGCTTCAGACAATCGGCCAGGCGCTCATCGTCGCGGCTCAGCATCTCCACGTACGCGAGCAGATGGTGAGCGAAAAGAACAGGCTGTGCCGGCTGCAAATGAGTGAACCCCGGCATGATCACGTCGGCGTGGGTCCTGGCCAAGCCGCCGAGCGCGCGCCGCAGTGCCGCTACCTGACGGCGCAGTGTCCCGATGGCTTCGCGCACGTACAGGCGCAGGTCGAGCGCCACCTGATCGTTGCGACTGCGGGCCGTGTGGAGCTTGCCCCCCACGGCCCCGATCTTTTCGATCAGGCGCCGCTCGACGGCCATGTGGATGTCTTCGTCCACCGCCGCCGCCCGGAAGCGACCGCGCTCGAACTCGCGCTCGATCGCGCGCAGGGCGGCAATGATCCGCTGGCTGTCGCGCCGCGGAATGATGCGCTGCTTGGCCAACATGCGGCAGTGAGCGATGCTGCCGGCGATGTCATGTCGATACAAACGGCGGTCAATGGGCAACGACGTGGTGAAGGCTTCCACCAGCGGATGCGTCACCTCCGCCATCCTGCCTGCCCAGGCTTTTTGCGGGCGTCGCGTGCGCGGCATCCCTATTTCTTCGCGCTCTGTTCGACCAGGGTGCGGATGCGCAGGCGCAGGGCGTTGAGCCGGATGAATCCCTCCGCGTCGGACTGGCGGTAGACGGAGTCCTCTTCGAAGGTCGCGATCTCCGGGTGATAGAGGGAATGGGCTGACTTACGGCCGGCCACGATGACGTTGCCCTTGTACAGCTTCAAACGGACCGTGCCGGTTACGGTGCGCTGCGATTCGTCGACGGCAGCCTGGAGCATCGCGCGCTCCGGGGCAAACCAGTAGCCATAATAGACCATCTCTGCGTAGCGCGGGATCAGCGAATCGCGCAAATGCATCACCTCGCGGTCGAGCGTGATGGACTCCAGCGCGCGGTGAGCCGCATGCACGATCGTGCCCCCGGGCGTTTCGTACACGCCGCGTGATTTCATGCCGACGTAGCGATTCTCCACGAGGTCTACTCGCCCCACCCCATGCCGGCCGCCCAGAACGTTCAGCGCCGCCAG
This sequence comes from Desulfurellales bacterium, assembly GCA_037440565.1. Lineage (GTDB taxonomy): Bacteria > Desulfobacterota > Binatia > HRBIN30 > CADEER01 > JBBITY01. The sequence goes on along the minus strand of JBBITY010000053.1, from coordinate 8,700 downwards.
CAGTTGCGCCGGCGTGTAGCGCTGCCCATTGATGGCCACCGGGTTCCCGGCCTCGAAGTCGATCTCCAGATATTCTGCCGTGTTCGGTGCCCGCTCGGGCGACACGGTGAGGACGAACATGTCCTCGTACGGCTCGCGCCAAGGATCCTCGAGCACGCCGCCTTCGTAGCTGATGTGCAGCAGGTTGCGATCCGTGCTGTAAGGTTTCTCCTTCGTCACCGGGATGGGAATGCCCTTGCGCTCGGCGTATTCGATCAGTTTCGAGCGCGAGGTGAGATCCCACAGGCGCCACGGAGCGATCACGCGAATGCCCGGCTCGAGCGCGTAATAGGCGAGTTCGAAACGCACCTGATCATTTCCCTTGCCGGTGGCCCCATGGGAGACGGCGTCGGCGCCCTCCTGGCGCGCGATTTCGATCTGCCGCTTGGCGATGAGCGGACGGGCGATGGAGGTGCCGAGCAAGTAGCTGTGTTCGTAGACGGCGCCAGCGCGGAACATCGGAAAGACGAAGTCGCGCACGAACTCCTCGCGCAGGTCCTCGACGTACACCGCACAGGCGCCGCCGTCCCGGGCCTTCTGCTCCACGTGCTCGATCTCCGCGCCTTGGCCGAGGTCGGCGCAAAAGGCGACAACGGCACTGCCGTAGGTCTCCCGGAGCCAGGCCAGGATGACCGAAGTGTCGAGGCCGCCGGAGTAGGCAAGGACGATCTTCTTCGGCTTCGGATCCGCAGCGCTCATGGGTGTCTTGGCCTCTGGCCGTTCAACCACACCAGAATGCCCTTTTGCACGTGGAGCCGGTTCTCCGCCTGGTCGAACACGATCGATTGCGGCCCGTCCATCACGTCGCTGGTGATCTCCTCGCCGCGGTGCGCCGGCAAGCAGTGCATCACAACTGCCCCGGGTTTGGCCAGCCGCAGCGCGGCCGCGTTGACCTGGTACGGACGAAAACGCTGCTGCCGCTCGGCCAGCTCGTCTTCCTGCCCCATGCTCACCCACACGTCGGTGTACACGACATCGGCGTTCTTGAGCGCTTCCGCGGGATCGTGGGTGATGACCACGGCGGCGCCCTCCGCGCGCGCGGCCTGCACGATCGCCGGGTCGGGTTCGTACCCCGGCGGACACGCGAGGGCGAAGGTGAACCCGAAGCGCACCGCCGCGGCGACCCAGGAGTTGGCGACATTGTTTCCGTCGCCGAGGAAGGCGACGCGCAGGCTATCCAATCGGCCATGCCGCTCGAGGAGCGTGAAGCAGTCGCTGAGCACCTGGCAGGGGTGCCGCAAGTCGGAAAGGCCGTTGATCACGGGGATGTGCGCGTGACCGGCCAGGTCGACCAGGGTCTGGTGCTTGTGGGTGCGGGCCATGATGAAGTCGACCCAGCGCTCCAGATTGCGGGCGATGTCGGCAACCGATTCGCGTTCCCCGAGCCGAATGTCGTTCGGCGTGAGGTACACGGCGTAGCCGCCGAGTTGGGTCATGCCCACCTCGAACGTGACCCGGGTCCGCAGACTCGGCTTCTCGAAGATCATCGCCAAGGTCCTGCCCGCCAGGAGCGGAGGCCGCTGCCCGGTTTTCAATTCCCGCTTGAGGCGGGCGGACAGTTGGAGGATCTCCTCCAGCTCGGACCGGCTGAGCGCGGTCAGCTCCAAGAAGTCGCGTTTCATGATGCGAGCGCCCGTTCCAGGATGGCCAGCGCCTCGTCGACGTCCGCTGCGCTGACGGTGAGGGGCGGGGTGAAACGCAGCACGCGCTGCGCCGTGCAGTTGATGATCAAGCCCGCCGCCAGGCAGCGCTCGACGACGCCGGCAGCGGATTCGGACAGCGCCGCTCCGATCAAGAGGCCTTGCCCGCGTACCTCTTGGATCACCGGAAACTTCCGCTGCAGGCGAGCGAGGCCGGCGCGCAAGCGGGCGCCCATCTGTTGGCAATTGGCCAACAGGCCTTCGGCGCGCAGCGTGTCGAGAACGGCCAGCGCAACGGCGCAAGCGAGGGCGTTGCCGCCGAAGGTCGAGCCATGCGCGCCGGTGACGAAGCTGGCCGCAACGGGATCGGCGGCCAGCATGGCGCCGATGGGCACGCCGCTGCCCAGGCCCTTGGCCAGCGTCACGATGTCCGGCGTGACACCGGCCTGCTCGTAGGCAAAGAGCGTCCCGGTGCGCCCCATGCCGGTCTGAATCTCGTCGAGGATCAACAAGAGCTGATGCCGATCGCACAATCTCCGGACCTGACGCAGATAATCGGCGCGGGGAACGACGACACCCCCTTCGCCCTGAATCGGTTCGAGCATGACGGCGATCGTGCGCGGCGTGATGGCGGCTTCCAGAGCCGCCACATCGTCGAATGCCGCGTAGCGAAACCCTTCGGGCAGGGGTTGAAACCCCGCCTGTACCTTCTCCTGCGCGGTGGCCGCGACGGTGGCCAGCGTGCGCCCGTGGAAGGAGCCGAGCGCGGTGAGAATCTCGTACCGGCCGCCGCCCTGGTCGTGGCCGTACTTCCGCGCCAGCTTGATCGCCGCCTCGTTGGCCTCGGCGCCGCTGTTGCAGAGAAAGACGCGATCGGCAAACGAGTGGGCGACCAACTGTTCGGCGAGTCGGGCCTGCGGCTCACAGTAGTGGAGGTTGGACACGTGCAGGATTCGCCGCGCCTGCTCCTCGATAGCGTGCACGACCGCGGGATGGGCATGCCCGAGCGCCGTCACCACGGTGCTCGAAAAAAAGTCCAGGTAGCAGCGGCCGTCGGCGTCCCATACCCGCGTACCCTCCCCGCGCACGAGTGCCAGCGGTGCGCGCGCATAAATGGGGAACAGATACCGGTCACTGAGCGAGATGATCTCGGCTGAGGTCATGGGGCATTTTGCTCGGCCCGCTTCAGCCCGGCGCGCGGGCGCCCGGCGCCGCGCCGCGGCACGGCGCGCACCACTTCGGTACCCACCCCTTCGCGGGTGAAAATTTCCAGCAGCACAGCATGGCGTAGGCGCCCGTCGATGATGTGGGTCTTGTGCACGCCGCCGTTCAGGGCCTCGAGGCAGCATTCCACCTTTGGAATCATCCCTTCGCCAATGACACCGTCGCTGATCAGGCGACGCGCGGTTTCGGCGTCGACAGTCGGAATCACGGTTCCGCCGGCGTCGCGAATGCCCTCGACGTCGGTGAGCAAAATGAGCTTTTCCGCCCGCAGCGCTTCGGCGACCTTCGCTGCCACCAGGTCGGCGTTGATGTTGAACGTCTCTGCGACCTCGTTCACGCCGACCGGCGCGATGACGGGAATGAAATCGCTGCGATCGAGGCAGTCGATGACGGTTGGATCGATACCGGCCACCTCGCCCACCATGCCGATGTCGAGGTGACCGACCTGTCCCGGTTCGCTCGTCCCCATCCGCATCTTCCGGGCACGGATCAGGCCCCCGTCCTTGCCCGAGACACCGACCGCACGCCCCCCGTGTCGGTTGATCAACGTCACGATCTCTTTGTTGATCTTGCCCAGCACCATTTCGACGACATCCATGGTCGCCCGGTCCGTCACTCGCATGCCCCGCACGAAGCGCGACTCCATGCCCAATTGACCGAGCATCTGGCCGATCTGCGGTCCCCCGCCGTGCACGATCACCGGGTTCATGCCGACGAACTTCAGCAGCACGATGTCCTGGGCGAAGCTGTCCTTGAGCACCTCGTCGACCATCGCCAGGTGATCGCC
>JBBITY010000053.1:0-4964 GCA_037440565.1 Desulfurellales bacterium | reverse complement strand
AGGGAGGGCGTCGAGGAGAATCTCCGCCTTGTCGATGAGGTTTTGCACCTCCTGCGCGCTGCGCGTCGGCATGTCAGCCCCGCGCCGCGCCCCCACCCCGGCCATGGGCCGGCGCCCGGTTACAGAATGTAGCGCGACAGATCCTCATCTTTCACGACCTCTTCAAGCTTGGCGTGAACAGCGGCCGCATCGATGACCACGTTCCGCTCGGTCATTTCTGGCGCGTCGAAGGATATTTGGTCAAGCAGCCGTTCCATAACCGTGTGAAGGCGCCGTGCGCCGATGTTTTCCGTCCGCTCGTTGACGCGAGCTGCGACGTCGGCGATGGCCGCAATGGCGTCATCGGTGAACGTCAGTGTGATGCCCTCCGTGCGCAGGAGCGCCGTGTACTGCTTGATCAGGGCGTTGGCCGGCTCGGTGAGGATGCGGACGAAGTCGTCGCGGGTGAGCGGATCGAGTTCGACGCGGATTGGAAAACGCCCTTGAAATTCGGGAATGAGGTCGGACGGTTTGCTGATGTGAAACGCTCCGGAGGCGATGAACAGGATGTGGTCCGTTCGCACCAGGCCGTGCTTGGTGTTGACGGTGCACCCTTCAACGATCGGCAGCAGGTCGCGCTGGACACCCTCGCGCGACACGTCCGGACCGCCGCCGATGCCCGGACGGCTGGCGATCTTGTCGATCTCATCGATGAAGATGATGCCCGACTGCTCCACGCGGCGAATGGCTTCCTTGCTGACCGCCTCCATGTCCAGCAGCTTCGTCGCTTCTTCCTGGGCGAGCAGATCGAGCGCCTCGCGCACGGGCACCACGCGCTTCTTCGTCCTCTTGGGCATCACACTGGCGAACAGCTCCTTGAGATCGAACCCCACCTCCTCCATGCCCTGCGGCGTGAACACCTCCACCATGGGAATCGCGGCGGCGGTGATCTCCAGTTCGACCTGGCGCTCGTCGAGCTTCCCTTCGCGCAGCATGCGCCGCAGCTTGTCGCGCGTGGCGGCGCTCACCTCCTCGGGCGGCGGTGCCGCCTCGCCAATTGGCTGGACGCGGCGCTCACCCGAGCGGACCGGCGGCAAGAGCAGGTCCAGCACGCGCTCCTCGGCGCGCTCGCGGGCGCGGAGCTGGACCTTCTCCCGCTCCTCTTCCTTGACCGTGTTGATCGCCAGCTCGGTGAGATCGCGGATCATGGACTCGACATCCCGGCCGACGTAGCCGACCTCGGTGAACTTCGACGCTTCGACCTTCAGGAAGGGCGCCTGTGCCAGCTTGGCGAGACGGCGCGATATCTCCGTCTTCCCGACGCCGGTGGGGCCGATCATGATAATGTTCTTGGGGGCGATCTCATCGCGCAGATCTTCGGGGACCTGCTGGCGCCGCCAGCGGTTGCGCAGGGCGATGGCGACGGCGCGTTTGGCCTTTCGCTGGCCGACGATGTAACGATCCAGCTCGGACACGATCTCGCGCGGCGTCATGTGGCTCATGATGATGCGATCCGCGAGGGGGAGGAATCCGGCCTGCAGACGGCGGCAAGTCGCGCGCGGCCCATCCTCAGGTCAGTTCCTCGATGACCAGCTGATCATTCGTGTAGACGCAAATCGAGGCGGCAATTTGCATCGCCTCGGTGGCGATCGCCCGCGCGTCCAGATTGCTGTGGGCGATCAACGCCCGGGCGGCAGCCAGGGCGTAATTGCCCCCGGAGCCAATCGCGATGACCGGCTCATCTGGCTCAACGATATCACCGCTGCCGGAGATGACGAGCAAGCCGTCGTGATCCGCGGCGACCAGCAGGGCTTCGAGGCGGCGCAGGACGCGATCGGTCCGCCAGTCCTTGGCCAGCTCCACAGCCGCGCGGGTCAGGTTCCCGTTGTACTGCTCCAGCTTGTTTTCGAACTTGTCGAACAGCGTGAACGCATCGGCGCTGGCGCCCGCAAAGCCCGCCAACACCCGGCCGTCGCGCAAGCGCCGCACCTTGCGGGCGCGCCGCTTCATGATCGACTGTCCCAGGCTCACCTGCCCGTCGCCCGCCATCACCACCGCGCCGCGATGGCGCAGCGCGAGGATGGTGGTGCCCCGCATCATGCCGAATGCCGCGCTGTCGAATGCGCCAGTTTTCATCGACATCTAACCCCGATCCGACGAAGATGTTCACCGCCCAGGCGCCGACAACGCGGAGACGACAGCGCTCGAGAGTTCTGTCGTGGAGAGCTCCCAAGGCGATTCTGATGACGTTTCAATCCAGCGAAGGGATTCAAGGAAACCCCGGCGTCTCTGCATCTCAGTGTCCCTGCGGTGAAAGCTTCTTTCGGCCCAAGGCTAATCCAAAATCCGCAATCGCCCTTAGGCTCGTGGGTGCGCCTTGTCGTACGCGACCATCAACTGATCGAGATTCACGTGCGTGTAGTTCTGTGTCGTCGACAGGCTGGCGTGGCCGAGCAGTTCCTGGATCGCACGCAGGTCGGCGCCGGCTCCCAGCAAATGTGTCGCAAAGCTGTGCCGCAGCATATGGGGACTGACCTTGGTCGGCAAGCCGCTCGCCAGGGTGTGGCCGTCCACGACGCGCGCGACGGAGCGGACCGTCAGGCGGCCGCCGCGGCGATTGAGGAACACGGCATCGGGGTCGCGCCGGGATTCCGGACACCACTCGGCGAGGCCCTCGCGGTAGGCCGCCAAGGCGTCCAGCGCCTTGCGCCCGATGGGGACGACGCGTTCCTTGTTGCCCTTGCCGCGCACGCGCACGAGCCCCAGCGCCGCATCGATGTCCGACCAGTTGAGGCCGACCAGCTCGCTGACACGCAAGCCGCATGAATAGGCCACTTCGAGCAGCGCGCGGTCCCGGCGCCCGGCCGGTGTCGACGCATCGGGGGCTTCGAGGAGCCGAAACGTGTCGTCGACCGAGAGATGCGCCGGCAGCCGCTTGTCCTTCTTCGGCGTCACGATGCCAGCCGCCGGATCGCTGGCCACGGCGCCGCGCGCGAGGGCAAAGCGAAAGAACCGCTTCACGGCGGAGAGCTTCCGCGCCACCGAGCTCTTGCGGTTCCGCTGCAGCAAGGCGATCACAAACGCACGCATCAAGGCGCGGTCGACCGCAGCGCAACCGACCGCCTCAGGGGCGATGCCGAGCCGCTCGGCGGCAAAGGTCGCGAGCTGGCGCACGTCGCTGGCGTAGTTGCGCAGCGTGTGCGGGGAGACGTTTTCTTCGACTTCCAGCGCACGAAGGAACTCGCCGATCCACCCCGACAGCGTCACCATATCCCCAATGCTCCCATCGGCGATCACGTTGGATGGCCGCCGGCTGTATGGTATCAACGAGGTTCCGACGGGGCAAGGAAGCGTGCGCGAGGTGCGGGCGAAAACGGTTGAACGCGTGTCCTTTCCGAGCCGGCGCGGCGCCCGGCTGGCCGGCGTCTGGCACGCCGGAATGGCGCCAGCGGGAGTCATCCTGTGCCACGGCATGGAATCCTCGAAGGAGGGGACGAAATCCGTCCGGCTGGCTGATACCCTCGCGACAGCCGGCTCTCACGTTCTGCGCTTCGACTTTTCGTATGTGGGAGAATCGGACGGGGAGTTCGCCGATCTCACAATCAGTGGCGAGGTGGAGGACCTGGCCGGGGCCTGGCAGTTCGCACGGCAGCGCGTAGACGGACCGATCGGTATTGTTGGATCCTCCCTGGGCGGCACGGTCGCGCTGCTGTTTGCCGCGGCGGAACCGGAAGTCGCGGCCGTGGCGACGATTGCGGCGGTCGCAACACCAGGGCGCTTCGCGCGCGGCCTGTCCGCGAGTGAGCGCCAGCGCTGGCGAACCGCGGGCATCTACGACCTGCACGGCATGCGCCTGCGTTACGGGTTTCTGGAGGATGTCGAACGGCTCGACGTCATCGCCGCGGTCGAGCGGATTCGGTGCCCTCTCTTGGTCACACATGGAACGGCTGATAGCGTGGTGCCCTACGGAGATGCAGAGCTTATCGCAGCGCACGCCCGCGCACCGTGCGAGGTGCGGGCCTATGAGAACGCCGACCATCGTTTTTCGGCCGAGCCCCTCCTCGACCGCTTGCTGGGCGACATCGCGGCATGGATGCTGCCCCATCTCGGTCTTGGCTTGGCTCTCCGGCGCGCCGACGGGCCGGGAGCATGACGTGGGCGAGCGGCGGTGTTATCGGTGCGGGACGGACATCGACGCCCTCGAACGCGTCGGGCGGCGGGACACCTGCCTGAGCTGCGGGGCCGAGCTCCACTGCTGCCGAAATTGCGAGTTTTACGATCCGGGACGGCATAACGACTGCCGCGAGCCGCAGGCTGAGCGCCAGGTGGACAAGGAGCGGGGAAATTTTTGTGAGTACTTCAGCGTTCGCTCGGCCGGTGCGGCGGACGTGGGTGCGCGCACGAGCGGCGATGCGCGGGCCAAGCTCGAAGGCCTGTTCCGCAAGAAGGAGGGACTGTGAGGGGATGTTGGCGGGCGATCGGGCTCGTCCTTGTGCTGGTCGGCTGTCGGCCGGACGCCGGTACGCCGCGCGGCACGGCCGAGCGATTTCTCGACGAGCACTACGTGCACATGAACCTGGCGCGGGCGAAGGAGTTCTGCAGCGGTCTGGCGCGGCAGAAGGTCGAGGAGATGGAGCGTCTCGTCGGGGAGCAGAAGATCGATGAGACGACGCGCAAGCCGCGGGTGAGCTACGCGCTGCGGGAAACGAAGGAAGAAGGTCCGGATCGGGTATCGTTCGTGTTTGAGGGAACGATTCGCGTCGAGGACGCCGATCGCTTCACCCGCCGCTGGCTGGTCAGTACCCGGAAGGAGGTCGACGGCCACTGGCGGGTCTCCAACTTCCAGGAGTTCGAGTGAACAGTTCCGTCTCCCGCCCGGACGCGAAGATTCCAGAGGAGCTTCACAGCGGAATAGGCAGAGTGGCGATCCGGTTCCGGGGTGTCGGAGAATCCGTGCGATCCGTTGAATCCGTTGTGGGGCATTC
>JBBITY010000052.1:12776-13320 GCA_037440565.1 Desulfurellales bacterium | reverse complement strand
CGGCGCGCCCTCTACGGCGTGCAGGGTGGTCTCGCCGTCGGATTGCTCGCCAAGGGCGTCGTCGGGCTCCTGCTTCCGGGCATTCCCATCGCCGCCATGATCCTATTGGAGCGGCGCTGGGACTTGCTGAGAACCCTCGCCGCGCCGCGAAGCTGGTGGGTCTTCGCCGCTATGGTGGTTCCTTGGCACGTCGTCGCCGCGTTGCGCCATCCCGGATTCGCCTGGGACTACGTCGTCAACCAGCACTTCCTCTTTTTTCTCGACAAGAAGGAGCCGCGCGATTCGATTCCGATCAGTCTCGGCGCCTTTTGGATTGCCTTCATCCTCCGCACCTTTCCGTGGACGCTCTTTCTGCTCCCGGCGCTGATTGCGGGCGTCTGGGAACGGTGCGCCACTCAGCGGCAATGTGCCTACGGCCTTGTGTTGGCCTGGGCCGGAGGAACGCTGTTCTTCTTCTCTGCGGCGACCTCGCGCCTCGAACATTACGCACTGCCCGCCGTGCCCGCTGTCGCCCTAGCGATCGGGGCGCTGTTGCGCCAGTGGA
>JBBITY010000052.1:9818-12749 GCA_037440565.1 Desulfurellales bacterium | reverse complement strand
GTGGGGACGTGCGCGTTATTGGTTGGTATTGCTGCCGCTTTTCGTCTCGGCCGTTGCCTTCGGAGCCGGCATCTGGATCGTTCCGCGGCTGCTGGCCGACGTGGACTGGTTGCGCGAGGCGGACGATCTCGGGCAGCTCGCGCGGGTGTTTTTCGCCGGACTCACAGCAGTCTGCGCGCTCAGCGCAGTCGCGCTTCGTCGCGCGCCGCTCGCCGCTGCGCCGGTACTCAGCGGCGCGGTCCTGGCCATGGCGCCGCTCATCCACAGCGGCCTGGTAGCTATTGAGCCGGTCAACTCGACCGCGCCCGTCGCCGACGTGTTGCGCCGGCAAACGGCCATCGACCGAGCGGAAATCGTTTTCGAAGCACCGATCGAGTACCAGAGCTGCGCGGGGCTCAACTTTTACATGCGCCGCAAGATTACGCTGCTGGAACCGAGCGGCTTCGTGGACCCGCCGTACCTCGCTCCCCATCACGATGAGCTCTTCATCACCCGGGCGCAGCTCGCAGCGCTCTGGACGAACACGCCCATCCTGTTCGTCTCTGATCCGCTGGCCTCCGCCTCGCGTCCGCTGGGCGAGGTCGTTCCGGAGCCGTTTTTCCCCGTGGCGCGCACCGCCAACCGTTGGATCTTGGGCAATCACTTGGCGCGCTGAACTCCCTCAGGATGCCAAGGGCGGCCTGTTTACCCCGCCGGGCCCAGGCGGTGCCGCCCATCGGCACCTGGGGCCCGGCGGGGGCCGTGCGGAAGCTCAGGGCACCGTTGGGGCTTGCGGCGCCTCTGGTTCCGCGCAGTGCCTGACACATGAGCCGAGCCCATGCTTGCATTCGTGAATGGCAGCCTTGAGATGGGCTGCACAGGGGGCGAGGCATGCCCGGGCGGCAGCACGCGCTTCTGCGCACTCGTGGGCGACTGGATCCGCTTCACACGCCTCACGCGCCGCGTCCACGGCTGCCGCGCAGGCTTCTCCACAGGATCGTGCGTCCCCACGGGCATCGACCAAGCAGTCGTGGTGTACATCGCCGCAGCCGCGCAGGCACTCGCGGTCAATAATCGGTTGGCACTCGTGCGCGCAGGTCTCGGCATCGGCGAAGCACGCGCGAGTCAGCGGGCGCAACTGTTCGTGACAGACCCGCAGGCATTCGTGCGCGGCTTCCTTCGCTTCCGCGCAGATGTCACCGTGTGGATCGGCAGCACACGTTTCCCGCGCCGTCTCAACTGCCTCGGCACACCCGCCGAAGCACGGCTGCACCTCGGTGCGGGCATCTCGCAGGCAGCCAATGAGGTCCCGGCGACATGTGCTGAGGCATTCCCGATCCTTCAACAACAGCTCGGAGTTGGGCCGCTTGCCCTGCGCAATTGCAGGCACGCTGAGGCCGGCAAGCAGCAAAGCACCGAACACAAACCGTCTGTCCATCATTCCGCCTCCTGAACTCGGATTTCATTTCACCCGTTTCGGTAAGACCGGGCTGGGTTGTTCACATTCGCCATTCGCCCCGCGAGGGCGCCCGCTTCTCGTTCGGCATCTCATCGGGAGAGATGGGAATTCGCCTGCAATTATTGCCCCGGCCCCGGAGCGAGTCGGCGCGGCGGCGTGTCCGGGTGCGGCCGATGCGCGGGTGGCATGATAACCTCCACATCACATCGCTCCAGGAACGGTTGCGCTCTGGGTGAGCTGCTCTATAGTGGCTTGGCAGGCACGGACGGATGCCGCTCGAATTTCGCAAGGACGACGGTCACTTGGTGTGGGTGCGGAACCCCTTCACCGGCACCGTGACGTACTTCACCCAGATTCACCGCAAACAGAGTGGCTTTCCCCACCAGCCGGCGCCGAGCGTCGGATTCGAACAGCCGGCCGACTGGCGAGGTGCCGAAACGGCGCGACTCGCCGAGCTGGAAGCGGCACGGCGGGACTGCCCGTTCTGCCCGGGAAACGAAGAGATGACCATGGCCGAGGTGTATCGGATCCGGCCGCACGAGGTTCCGGAAGCGGCCCCGACGGACAGCCCGTGGCTCATCCGCGCTTTTTACAACATCATTCCGCGGCTTCCGGAGAGCTGTACGGGCGGGCGCAACGAGTCGTACGTCGTGGTCGAGGATCCGCGCCATTTCGCCGACGGTGCGCGACACCGTGATGAGCTGCTTTACACGGCTATGTTGCCCCCCGCTCAGATGCGGGCGATCCTGCGGGCCAATGTCGAGGTGGCGCGCCGTGCGTACGCGAACCCGGCTGTCAAGGCGGTGCTCATTCGCAAGAATCAGGGGCGCGAGTCCGGTGCCTCACAACCGCATCTGCACAACCAGGTGATCGGCTCCGACCAATCCTTCCCGCCCGTCTGGCAGGAAGAACGGGTGCTGGCGCGAGAACCGGCACTGTGGCGCGACATCCTGGCCTTCGTCGAGCGCGAGGGGTTCCTCGTCACCCAGCGCGACGCTGGCTTTCTCTACTTCTGTCCGTTCGGCGCGTTTCCGCGCAGCTACGAAATCGTCTGTCCCGAGGTGTACGGGCGCATCATTGACATTCCTCCCGCGCAGGTGGATCTCTTCGCCGATCTCCTTCACCAGGCCCTGGCGATTCTCGGACCACTGCCGCTCGACTATGAGATCCACGATGGCCCAGGCGTCCCGCTGCACGCCCACGTTAGCGCCCGACACTTTCCGTACTCGAACATTGGCGGCACGCTCAACCTGCCAGCCAATATTCTGGCCAGTTACTGGCGTACTCCGGCCCGTGCCTCAGGTTCCAGGGACTGACGGTGCGCGGCAAAAACGGCTGGGCGCGATTGACAAGCGGGCCGACCTTGCATACAAAGTGGCCCGTCGGTGGAGGAGCGGTGGCCCGCGGGGGCAAGGGCCCCAGGCGCGGGAGTCACAGCATACTAAGGGCAGTTGCCACGCCCTAGATTTAAAAAAGGGAGGACAGTACATGGC
>JBBITY010000052.1:264-9753 GCA_037440565.1 Desulfurellales bacterium | reverse complement strand
ATGAACTCGGTCATCCAGTTCAACCTTAAGGGTGAGGGTGGGGGCAACTATTACATCCAGATCAAGGACGGCGCTGCGACGGTGACCGAAGGCTCTCATGGGTCGCCGAACATGACCATGACGATTTCCGCGTCCGACTACGTCGACCTGATCACCGGGAAGTTGAACGGGCAGATGGCCTTCATGAGCGGCAAGCTGAAGATCGCGGGGGACATGGGTCTGGCGATGAAGATGCAGACCCTGTTCAAGCGGCCCACAGCGTAAACCCGCTCAGGAAACTACGCCGACTAAGAGAGGCGGGTGAGCCGAGCTTCCCGCCTCTTTTCTTTTCCGCGCTTTTGCACAGCCGAACGCCGCGGACCATGCCTGCGAGAGCCGGCGTGCGGCAGGTGGTCAGTTGGCCACGGCCGGCCGCGCCCGGCGGCGGCCGGCGCGCCGCCTGTACATGGTCGAGAGGAATTCGCTCGCCTCGCGCAGCAAGCGCCTCCGCTCTTCGCGGCTCTTCACCATCTTCTTGGCCGCTTTGAACACGTACGTGGGGCGGAAGTAGTAGCGCCGGTAGAAGCGCTCGACGGCATCGAAAATCTCCTCCGCGCTGAGCCCGGGATATGTAACGGTGCACTTCTGGTAGCCGGACTCGTCGTTGTACACGGAGTCCACCAAGAAGCCGTTGTCCTGGACGTAACGATAGAAGTGCGTGCCCGGGTACGGCGACGCCAGCGACACCTGCAGGGTTTCCGGATTCATCTCGCGCGCGAAGCGGATCGACTCCTCGATCGTCTCCTTCGTTTCACCCGGCAGGCCCAGAATGAACGTCCCGTGGATCAAAATCCCCAGCTCGTGGCAGTCCTTTGTGAAGCGGCGCGCCCGCTCGATGCTGACCCCTTTGCGTATGCTCTTGAGGATCTGCTCGTTGCCGGACTCATAGCCGACGACGAAGAGCCGCAGACCGCCGTCCTTCATGACCTTCAGCGTCTCGCGATCGACGTTGGCGCGAGAGTTCGTCGACCAACAGAGCCCGAGGGGCTTCAAGTATTGCGCAATCTTGCGCGCCCGCAGCGGATCGGCCGTGAACGTATCATCGTCAAAGAAGATTTCCTTCATCCGCGGGAACAGCCGCGGCATCTCGCGGACTTCCTCGAAGACGTTCTCTGGACTGCGCACCCGGTACGAATGCCCGGTGGTCACCTGCGGCCAGAGGCAAAACGTGCAGCGCGCAGGGCACCCGCGTCCCGTATACAAGGAGACGTACGGATACTGGCAGTATGGGCTGTTGTACTTCAGGTAGTCGAGGTCGCGGTGGTAAACGGTCGTCACGAACGGTAGCCGATCGAGATCCTCGTCGGTCAGCATCGGTCGCTCGGGATTGTGGATGACCGAGCCATTGCGCCGGAAGCTGATGCCCGGGATGTCCGACCACTCGCGCCCCTCCCACACCTCCTTGACCGCGTAGTCACACTCCTTGCGCGCGACGAAGTCGATCGCCGCCGTCGCCCGCAAGGAGGGCTCCGGCTGGGCGGTGACATGGGCGCCGACGAAACCGATCACGCAGTCGGGATTGGCCGCCTTGATCATCTCCGCTGTGCGCACGTCGAGGCGAAAGGATGGCGTGCTGGTGTGCAGCACCACGAGGTCGTATTGAGCGGCGATTGCCACGGTTTGCGCCTGGTTCAAGCCCTCCGGAGGCGCATCGAGCACACGGCTGCCCGGGATCATCCCCGCCGGGTAGCACAGCCAAGTTGGGTACCAGAACGACCACACCTCCCGAGTAGCTTGATATCGCGAACCCGCCCCGCCGTCGAAGTCGTCGTAGGAAGGGGGGTTGAGCAACAGCGTCTTCATCGACATCGGCCGCGACCTCCTCCCCTGTCTGCCCCCGGAACGTATCGGGTGCCTGCAGCCAAGGCAAGACCGTCTCGGCCCACGGCGGCCACGGCCGGCCCGGGGATGGCGGCATCTGGTCGGTGCACCGCCACCGCGGGCGAGCTTGAGGAGATGCCGAGGCTGGCGTGAGCCGCCCCAGGTCGGGTATATGCCGCTGACGATGCAACGCGAGATCCGGAGGGTTTTCGCCGAAAGCATTGCCACCAAGCACCGTTTTGTCCAGAAGCACGCCGGTGCCTTGGCACGGGTGATCGAGGTAACCCGTGATGCCTTGGCTGCAGGCCACACCCTGTTTTTCTTCGGCAACGGCGGCAGCGCTGCCGACGCCCAACACCTGGCGGCCGAGTTCGTCAACCGCTACAAGCGACCGCGCGCGCCGTTGCCCGCTATCGCCCTGACCACCGACAGCTCCGCACTGACGAGCATCGCCAACGACTTCGGTTACAGGGAGGTCTTCGCCAAACAGATTGAAGCCCTCGGCCGTCCGGGAGACGTCGCTTTCGCCATCTCGACCAGCGGCAATGCCGCCAACGTCCTCCGCGCCGTGACGCGCTGCAGAACGGTCGGGATCACCACCGTGGGCCTCACTGGGGGCACGGGCGGAAAGCTGGCGGCCAAGGTCGACTACCTGCTGTGCGTCGATGGCAGCCGTGACACTGCGCGGATTCAGGAGGCGCACATCTTAATCGGCCACACGGTCTGCGAGCTGGTCGAGAACGCGCTCGCGGCAATCACCGCGCCACGACAGACGCGGCCCGCGCCGGCTCGAAGGGTGCGCGCCGGAATTGAGCCGGCGCCGATCACCGGCGCGCGGTACTCGCCCACCCACGCCCGGCACCAACCGTCGAAGCGTTGATGGCCCGTCGTCCCCCTCTGCGGCGGCTGGCCGCCCAACCCATCGACGCGAGCCGGGTGCGCACCTACCCACTGAAGCAACGGCGAAGCAAGGTGGCCGCTTCAGCACTGGGACGCATCCCGTTGCCGGGCATGCCGCTCAGGGAGTTCCTCGCGAGTTTACCCGATATCCTGGCGGCGCGCGATCTGCGCGTCGTTGCGCGCCTTATCGCGCAGCGACATCGGGGCGGGCGGCTCGTCATTCTCGGCATGGGCGCCCACCCGATCAAGGTAGGACTCAGCCCGTTGATCATCGACTTCATGCGCCGGCGCATCCTGTCAGCCGTGGCCATGAACGGCGCGGGAATCATCCACGACTTCGAGCTCGCCTACCACGGCGAGACCTCGGAGGACGTCGCGGCTGGGTTGGAGAGCGGACAGTTCGGGATGGCCGAAGAGACCAGCCGCTTTCTCAATGACGCCACCGCCGCGGGCTGTAACGATGGCCTCGGCTACGCGGTCGGCCGGGCGATCCTTGCGGCCAAACTGCCCCACGCCGATCTCAGCATCCTCGCAGCCGGCGTGCGCTTTGGTGTACCCGTGACCGTGCATGTCGGCGTCGGCACCGACATCATCCACATGCACCCGTCCGCCGACGGTGCCGCCATCGGGGCAGCAAGCCTGCGCGATTTCCGCATCCTCGCCGGGCTCGCCCAGCGACTCGACCGCGGCGTCTTTATCAACCTCGGCTCCGCCGTCCTGATTCCCGAGGTCTTCCTGAAGGCGCTCAACCTGGCCCGCAACGTCGGGGGCAGAGTGGGCCGCCTGGTGACCCTCGACATGGACTTCGTGCGCCAGTACCGGCCACGCCTCAACGTGGTCGAGCGCCCGACCGTTCCCGACGGTCAGGGCTTTCAGCTCACCGGCCACCACGAGATCATGTTCCCTTTGCTGTGCGCGGCAGTCCTCGACGCGCTGGCGGCGGACCGGGCAAAGGCAACGCGCCGGGGCGTGGGGCGTTGACGCGATCTGCCAGGGGTCGAGAGGTACCGGCTCCGGTCCTCGACGCGGCACCTGTCGCTCAGTACTCGACTCCCATTGCGGACTCGGCGGTGCGGTCGCGTTTGGAAACGCCATCGCTGCCGGCCAGGTAGAAACGCCAGGGCAGCTCCCGGGCTGCGCGGATGCCGATGCGCGTCGTCTGAACAATTCGTTCGCCCTTACGGCGGCGGCCGCGCTCCACCCACAGCGTTTCCGCGGTGGTCAGATCCGCCCCGTTGGCCCGCTGATCGATCCCCATGGCTCGGCATACGCGAGCGGGCCCATTCGCGCCGGAAACGCCGTCCACGCCACGGATGAGCGCCGCACCCGGAACGCCATCGCGTTCGGTGACGATGTTGAAGCAAAAGTGCATGCCGTACGTGAAATAGACGTACGCGTGGCCAGGACGGCCGAACATCACCGCGTTCCGCGGCGTCCGTCTTGCCCGGCGCGCGTGCGAGGCGGCGTCGTCCGTGTATGCTTCCACCTCGACGATGCGCGCCCGCCGCACCTCTTCACCGACGCGGTGGCAGAGGTGGCAGCCGAGCAGCCCGCGGGCCACCACCAGCGTCGGCCGAGCGTAAAATGACCGCTTCAGGGGGCGCGGCCGGTTCCCGGTGCCGCGGGTAGCGGAAGTATGTTTTCTCCCTCCCATCTCCCGTCTCCCGTAGTTCGACTCCCAACCCCCGTCTTCAAAGTCACCCGCAGGCCTGCTGATGTAGCGCGCCGAGCTGGCGGCGCAGCTCAGCGTCGGCGAGGCCGGGCATGGCCGGCCGCAGCGCAGTGAGGATCGCACAGGACCGCTTCGCATCGCCGGCGGCGAGGACCAGCCGCGCTTGCTCGTACTGCCCCTGGAACCATGGCGCGTTGCCCGGCGGGGCGATCGTCGTGAAGCGCTCCCAGTACCGCAGCGCCGCGCCGTAGTCGCCCCGCACCTCGGCGATGCGTGCCAGGCCGCTGAGCGCGGCGAGCGAGGTGCCATGAACATCGAGAATCTGCTCGTATAACGTCGCCGCGCCATCGAGGTTGCCGGTCGCTTCATACAGGCGCGCCACGGTCAGCTGGCGCTTGTCGTCCGTTCCGCCGTCGGCCTCGCTCAAGATTTCGTAGAGCTGTAGTGCGACCCGCTCGGCGGCCTGGCCGGCCGTCGTGTCACCTTCCCGCTTGCGCTGCGCCCCGGCTTTCACAAAGCTGCCGGCGAGCGGTTCGATCGCGGCGCGGCGCGGATCGTCGCGCAACGCGGCGGCGTGCTGCGTCACCTCGCGCTCCGCCTCCCCAAACTGGCCTAGTTGCCGGAGCGCCGCCAGGCGCAGGCGCACTGCCTGCGGCAGTAGCTCGCGCTGTTCCGGGAAGCGCCGCGCGAAGTCCGCCAGCAGCGCGGCCACCTCAGCGTCGGCATCGGTGCGGCGCAGCGAGAGATACACCGCCTGCAGAAGCGTCGCCTTGGCCGAGAAATCCGCGAGTGGCAGCTCCGCGCGGTCCTTCTTGTCCTGCAACGCACGCACTTCCTGCCAGAAGCGCTCGAGGCCCCTGCCGATGTCCGCGAGGAGCGCCGCGCGCGCCGGTGGCTCCTGCCGATCTCGCAGCAACTCGAACTGGCATTGCAGCGTGCCGAACCGGGCGCGCAACTCGAACCCGGGATCCCCGTGCACTTGCGCGTATTCGGCGATGGCCGCCTGAAAATCACCCTGCGCCTGGCGGTGCTCGCCCAGACGGTAGCGGGCCTCGTGGGCAAATGGATGCTCGGGATGCGCGCGCAAAAAGTCCTCCATCGCCGCGGCGTACCGCGCACCTGTCGTGGCCGTCGTCGCGGGCTGTGCCATCAGCGCCTCCAGCGCCTTGAACCGCAGGTACGCCGCTTCGGCGGCGAACTCGGGCTTCGCATCCGCCAGCGCGGCGTCCAGGCGCTGCGCTGCCGCTTCGTACTCGCCGGCTTTGAAATGCGCGACGCCAAGCCAGTAGTTGGCCTCGGCGCGGTAGGGCTTCACATCAGCCGCCTCGCTGGCCAACAGCTCTGTCAGGAGCGGCGCAGCGCCCCGCGAGTCGCCTTTCTCCAGCATCGACCTTGCCAGGCTCCACTTGGCGCGCGCTGTCCGCGCCTGGCCGATCCACTGAGCCGGATCTTCCACGCGCGCGGCAAAGAGCGCATCCACCCGGTCTGTCCAACCCTTGCCAGCCGCGCGCAACTGCTCCATGAGCGCGGCCGCTTCGTGGCGATAGCCCTCGGCCTCGCGCCCGCTCGCCTGTTTGAGCGCATCGAAGAGGGCTCGCAGGCGATAAAAACGCACCAGAGCGGCGTCCTCCGGCGGCACTTCGCCGGTGCGCAGTAGTGCCTCCGAGTACCGGAGCGCGTCCTGCGGCGTGCCGCCCAACGCATAGCTCTCCAGCAGCGCCAAACGCGCCTTCGCCTTCCGCTCGACGGAAACGTGCGGCTCGTCGATCACCAGGCGGAAATCGCGCGCCGCCCATTCGTGGTTGCCGAGTTCCAGATAGCAGAGGCCGCGCCCGAGGATGCTCTCGGTCAGCAGCTCGCTGCCCCGTTCGCCGACGGCGAACTCCGAGAAGCCGCGCTCGGCCGCTTCCAACAGCGCGCGCCGGCGCTGGCCCTCGTACAGGCGCGCGCCGTAGAAGTTCAGCCAGTTGAGATAATACAGCGCCCGCGCCGCGATGGCTTGCGATTGTTGCCACTCTGGGGTTTCGTACAGCGCCTCGAGATCCCCGTCGGCATCCATGACCGCGCGCGCCTGGCGCTCGAGCAACCCGCTGCGACCCGCGTAGATCGCCTCCAGCGGTTCGCGGACGCTTTCGAACGCCGGGCGCAGCGCGTCGCGCGCTTGCTCCTCCGTCCCGGCGCGCGCCGCCCGATCGCTCTCGTCGATGAAGGCCAGCACCAGCGGTCCCAGTCGTTCGATGAGCGCCTGCTCGGCAGCGGCCCCTGCCGCACCGCCTGAGGCCAGCCGCGCCCGCTCGGCCGCGATCTGCTGCGCCTGGGCACGGAGCTCCGCGAGCGAGAGCGCACGGACACTAGCCGGAAGGGCGAACCCAACCAGAACGACGCACCACGGAGGGACGGAGGCACGCAGAAAACGCTGGCCGTTCATCTGCTCTCCTGCCTCCGGTTCTACGAGAGCTCCTTCACGTACTTCGCCATTTCGACCTTCCAGCGCGAACCGAAGGTCAGCATGAGCACCTCGCGGATGAGCTGCTTGTCGTCGGCCAGTTGCACCAGCTCGCCGCCGCCGTCGCCGGCGAGGGCGCTGTAGGTCTCGCGTACCTGCCGATAAAAGTCCGGCATCGGGGTCTCGACAAAGGGCTCGTCGCCGTGCAGCGAGCGCCACATCGCGCGGCTGAATTCGAGATGCAGGTGGCGTGTGACGTCGATCGCGCTCACGTATCCGCCTGCCGCCCGGAAGCGGCGCACGACCTCCCGCGTCGCTTCGACCTCGTCCGAGTGCGGCGGCGAACCGCCGACGAGAATAATGACCCTCTTCGACTTCTTCCGCCATGTCAGATCGTTGATGGCGGCGTCCAGCGCCTCCAGCACTGCCTCCTCCCAGTCGCCACCGCCTGCCGCGGTGATGCCGGCGAGGAAGCCGCGCAGCTTGTCGGTCCGGAAGCTAAGGTCGGTCCACTTCACCACGTACTCATCGCCCTGATCGCGATACGCAACGATGCCCACGCGGCTCGCCGGCACCATGCGCTGAATAGCCGCCACCAGGTTCCCCAGACGCTCCTTCACCTCGCCGATGACGAACTGCATGCTCTCGGTCGTGTCGATCACCAGCACGAGGTCGAGGCCGACCTTGCGCAGGCCGCCGACGTAGTCGCCGAAGTCTCCCCCCAAACCGCCCACGCCACCCGCGCCGAGCGAGAGGGCCGCGGCGTCGAGGTCGGTGAGGGGACCGCGGCCGAGCTTGGAGCCGATGGCGCCGATCTTCGGCACGCTCGGCATGCGCACGTTGCGCACCACCGGCCCGCTCGGCCGCGCCGCCGCCTGGCGCGGCGCTGGCGCCACGTCGAGCAGACCGGCCAGATCCTCCAGCGAGTCCGCCCCCTCGAACTCCTCTACCCCCGGCGCGCCCGCGGGCTCGATGACCTGGACCCGAATCTGCTCGACGGTGCGAATGACCGTCAGCGAAACCGTCGCGAACAGCAGGAGCACCCCCGCGTGGATGAGCGAGGACACCGCAAAGAACCGCGCGCCGCCGAACTTGCGGCCGCCCCACGGATCGAAGCGCGCTGGTTCCGCGGCCGCATTGGACCGCAATGCGGCCGCCTTGTGCGAATCAACTGCCACGCCGCCGTTCCGCTGCAATCGCGATCTGCGCCGCCCCCGCTTTCTGCGCCACGGACAAGATCTTCACCGCTTCGCCGAACAGCACGTCGCGGTCGCCTTCCAGCACCACGGGAATGTCCGGCCGCGCGTTGACCAGCCCGCGCAGCACCGTCTCCAGCTCTTCGTAAGGCGTGAGCGCGTTATTGACAAAGATACGCTGATCGGGCGTCACCGCCACGGTGATCTCGCGCGGTTGCGCCACGGTGGCGTCTACCTCGGGCAAGCTGATCTTGGCGCCCGATTCGATCATGGCTGCGCTGCTCACCATAAAGATGATGAGGAGGACGAGGAAGATGTCGGTGAGCGGCGTGATGTTGATGTCCGCCATAATCGGTGAACGGCTGCGCCGCTTGAGGCTACCGAGTGCCATGAATGCGCCGCCCAAGATGGATCGCGTCGAGCACCCGGTTGCAGGCGATGGTCAGCGCCGCTTCGATGCGCTCGATACGTGTCTGAAAGTAGTTGTAGAAAATCACCGCGATGATGGCGACCGCGAGGCCAAGACCAGTTGCGACCAGCGCCTCCGAGATGCCGGCCGCAACGACGGAAAACCCGCCGCTGCCCATCACCGCCATGTTGTGGAACGCCTTGATGATGCCGATCACGGTTCCGAAGAGGCCGATGAATGGGGCACTCGCCCCCACCGTGCCGAGGACCCACAGCGGTCCCTTCAGCGCTTCGACCTCCTCGAAGCGCTTCTCCTCGGTCAGGTCGGCGAGGTATTCCAGCGAATCGTCGGCATGCCGCGCCAGCACATCAGAAAAAATCCGGCCGGCTGGTGTGGCAATCCGCCCCTGCGCCGCCCGCAGGGCCTCCTGCACCTGTCCATTCTCCAAGCTGGGGCAGATACCGGCCGCCAGACCGAGACTGTCGGACACGATGCGGCGCAGCGACCACAGGCGCTCGAGAATGATGCTCACCGTGACCACGGAAAACAGCAGCAACGGGTAAGTAGCCACCGCACCCTGTTGAATCATACTGAGAACGCTCAACCCTTCCACGGAGCGATCCTCCTTTTCTTTCCCGAGGTGATAGCCGTCACGCTGGTGCCACGCCGCTGCCGGCCCGGGCAGGCGGCGAGGGGCGTGCCGTTGTAATGAGATACCGAGAGGCCCAAGCTGGAAACGAGGTTATGCGCAACAGAAGCTTTTCTTGTTGGTAACCGTAACGACCCTGCGAGTCAAATCTGTCCCCACTGCGAGGGCGCCCGGCGTCTCCGGCATGAAATTTTCGCGTCAAGACTTGGCCGTCAAGAGCAACAGCCCGGGAGTTCTGGGCCATCGTGAGACGGAAATCTCTCCGGCCGCCTTGATTCCAGCACACGTGCACTTAGGATGAGTGTCCCGAGCGGATTTGAAGGGTGGCTTTTGGTGAATGCGGCAGGGATTGCGACG
>JBBITY010000052.1:0-230 GCA_037440565.1 Desulfurellales bacterium | reverse complement strand
ACATGAACGGGGTGGCGCGGATCAGCTTCGAAGGCGGCGCGCGTCTGATGCCGGCGCAGAACCGATACGACCGTGAACTCGTCTTCGAGGAGGCCGAATTTTTCGCGCGTCGCCACGGGAAAGCAACGCTGGAGCTCAATCGCCGTGCTGTGTTGATCAGCGCCGTGCGGGGAGGATCTCGCGCGGCGTGCGCGCAGTGCGCCCAGCCGGTGGGGTCGATCTGCTTCGAT
>JBBITY010000051.1:6935-13406 GCA_037440565.1 Desulfurellales bacterium | reverse complement strand
CCGTCGAGCGGCTGGCCGAGGGCGTCGACCACGCGTCCGAGCAAGGCCTCGCCGACGGGCACCTCGGCGATCCGGCCGGTGCGCCGGACCTCGTCCCCCTCTTTGACCGCGTGTGCCTCGCCGAAGATCGCGGCCCCGACGTTGTCCTCTTCGAGGTTGAGCACCATGCCGAAAATGCCGTGCGGGAAGACGATCAGCTCGCCAGCGGCAACCTTATCGAGCCCGTAGATGCGGGCGATGCCGTCGCCGGTCGACAGCACGCGCCCGGTTTCGCGCACTTCGATCTCACGCTCGTATTCTTGGATCTGGCGCTTGATGATGTCGCTGATTTCGGCCGCGCGAATTTCCATTCCTTCCTCGTTCTCCTTCGGGGTGGGGTGAGCGGGTGTCGTCCGCTTCTCTACAAGTAGGATTGGCGCCCGGCGATGGTCGCGGCGAGACGCTGCAACTGCGTGCGCACGCTGCCATCGAAGACGGTTCCCTCGATCGCGACCACCACGCCGCCGAGTAGCTCTGGATCAACGCGCCGCTCCGCGAGGACGGTCCTGCCGGTCTTACGCTCGAGGACCGCGATCAGGTCGCGCTCCTGGTCGGCATCCAGCTCGACGGCGGACGTAATCTGGGTGCGAACCCGGCCCAGCGCTTGGTCCACGAGCCGTTGATAATGATCGGCAATGGCGGCGAGTTCGGTGAGGCGCTGGCGGTCGGCCAGCAGGAAGAGAAAGTTGCGCGTGACCGGCCGGAGGTGGAGGTGGTCTGCCAGCGTACTCGCGAGGCGCTTGCGGTTCTCGGCTGAGAGCAGGGGATTGGCGAGCACGGGGCCGAGATCGGGATGACCGGCAAGCGCCGCGAGCCGTTGCAGCTCAGCCCGCGTCGCCTCGAGGCTCTGCTCCTCATGCGCGATGGCGACCATCGCCTTGGCGTAACGGCGCGCGATCGAGACGCTCATGGCTGCACCTCGTGCAGGAAGTCGCCGATGAACTCGCGCTGGTGAACCGCGGTAATTCGCTGCGGAGCGAGGCGGCGCGCGATGGCCAGGGCGTTGGCGGCCACTTCGGCGCGCAGCAGCGCCTCGGCGTTGCGAACCTCTTGCTCGGCGGCGCGGCGCGCGTCGCGCCGGATCGCCTCGGCGACCTGCCGTGCGGCGTTGAGAATCTGATCGCGCTCGGCGGCGATGTCGGCGCGCGCCTGTTGTCGCATGGCCTCCAATTCCACGCTCACATTGGCCAACCGCGCCCGCCACTCAGCCTGGAGTCGTTCGGACTCACGCTTGGCATGCGCCGCCTGCTCGAGCGCCGCAATGATTCGCTCGCGGCGGCTGCGCAACGCCCGGCGCAACGCCGGCCACACGCGGCTGCGGAGCAGGGCGACAAAGATCAGAACGTTGACAGCAGAAAAGAGCAGCTTCAACCACGGAACGCCGGGCGGCGCATGGTGTTCGGCCTCCGCGGCGAGCACCGCCACCGGGACCAGCGCAGCGAGCGCAATCGAGGACACGCGACTCACGCGCACCCGCTCCTCGTCACTCGCTCAAGCATCTCCGCCGCGACCGTGTCGGCGTGCTCTGCGAGTTGGCGCCGCGCGGTTTCAACCTGCGCCGCGACGGCCGCCCGCATGGCCACCAGTTCTTCGGTTGCCGCCGCGCGCGCTTCCGCCAGGGTGCGTTGGTACTCGTCCTGCGCGGCCGCCCGCGCCGTTGCCGCCTCGTGGGCCATCTCGACGCGCAGCTCGTGAATGCTGCGCTCGTACGCCTCGCGCGCGGCGTCGGCGCTGGCAATCATCCGTTCGGCCTCCGCCTGGGCGGCGACGGTGCGCTTTGCGCGCTCATCTAGCACCTGCAGGACTGGATCGAACAGGAGCCGCTTCAGGCCGATCCAGAGGATGATGAACGTCGCGAGCTGAATCGCGAACGAGTAGTCCAGTGTCAAGTCCATACTGTGTATCGGTTAGCCCGTGCCCAGGGCGCACGCTTTCGCCGCCCCAGCCCCGGGTCGCCTGCCTATCTGCGTGTGATCGTGCGTGAAGAAAGGATCGTGCGCGGCGCCTAACTGCTCGCTTCCGAGGTTCGTCGCGCAGCACCGCCGCGCTCTTCCGTGGGAAAGATGGCGATGCGCTTGTCTGTGCGTTCGACGCGCGCCTCGGCGCCGCCCATGTTGCAGTGGCCTTCGAACACCACACCCTCATGGACCACAAGGCTCGGCGTCGTCAAGTTGCCCACCACCTTGGCTGGGGCCCGAAGCTCGACGCGCTTGCGCGCGGTGATGTCACCGTTGACGCGCCCGTGCACGACCACAGCGCTTGCGTGGATTTGCGCGTTCAGCTCGGCGGTCTCGCCAACGATCACCGCCTCTTGCGCGTTGATCTCCCCCTCGATATGCCCGTCGATGCGCACACTGCCCTCGAACGACAACTTCCCCTCCACCCGACTTCCCTGGCCGAGATGCGCTTGCACGTCGCGCGTCGCTGGCTGTTCAGCCGCCGATGCGGCTGCCGACTTCACGCCCTCGTCGAGCCTCTGCGTCTTGTCCTCTTTCACGAACAAGGCCATCACTCATTCTCCTGTTGTGGTCGGGCTAGACTGAGGCGGCGCTTATAACACCCGATGCGGACCGTTGT
Organism: Desulfurellales bacterium; assembly: GCA_037440565.1. Taxonomy (GTDB): domain Bacteria; phylum Desulfobacterota; class Binatia; order HRBIN30; family CADEER01; genus JBBITY01. Next base: position 10,790 of record JBBITY010000051.1, on the reverse strand, counting down.
CAAAACGGTACCGTCTGCCAGCGGCCATCAGCGCGCGGTCAACCGCTCCACCAAGCCGCTCAACTCCGCCAGCGAATAGTAGGCAATTTCGATCTTCCCTGCGCCGTTCTTGGTTGGGTGAAGGCGAACCTTGGTGCCCAGGGCGCGAGCGAGTGCGTTTTCGAGTGCCTGCTGGTCGAGATCTTTCCCCACCCCCTCTGCTTTCCGCCGCACGAGGGCCTCGGTCTGGCGCACCGACAGGCGGCGGCGGATGATATCGCGCGCCACCTCGTTCTGGGTCTTGGCGCTTTCCAGCCCGAGCAGCGAACGGGCGTGACCAGCCGAGAGAGCGCCGGCTTCGATCTGGTCCCTCACTTCCCGCGGCAGTTGGAGCAACCGCAGGCTGTTTGTGATCGTAGAACGATTTTTGCCGACTCGCAGCGCAACTTCGTCCTGCGTTAGGCCAAATTCATCGCACAGGCGCTTGTAGGCGCGGGCTTCCTCGATCGGGTTGAGGTTCTCGCGCTGCAGATTTTCGATCAACGCCAGTTCGAGGGCCTCGCGGTCATCCGCCTCGCGGACGGTGACCGGTACGTGCGTGAGACCGGCTCGTTGCGCCGCGCGAAAGCGACGCTCACCAGCGATCAACTGGTACTGCTGCCCGACTCGCCGGACCAGCAGCGGTTGCAGCAGCCCCTTTTGCCGGATCGAGGCGGCTAACTCGTCAATGGTTTCGTCGGTGAAGTTCGCTCGGGGCTGATACGGGTTCGGAAGTATCGCGTCAAGCCGCGCTTGCGAGGTCGTATCTGCCAGACCTGACTCGGCTGGCGAACGCGCCACCGGAATCAGTGCTCCAAGCCCTCTTCCCAAGGCTCTGCGTCGCGCCTCCATCCTCTATCCTCCTTATCATCCTTCGCTTGCCGCCTCGGCGGCGCCTGGGGTTTCCATCAGCTCTCTGGCCAGCTCAGTGTAGGCGTGTGCCCCCCTTGACGTCGGATCGTAAAGGGCGACGGGCAGGCCGTGGCTGGGGGCCTCGCTCAGCCGCACGTTGCGCGGGATGACCGCTCGGAACACTTGATTCGGAAAGTGCGCCCGAACTTCGTCGGCGACTTGGTGCGAGAGGCTATTGCGGGTATCGAACATGGTGAGAAGAATGCCGGCGAGCGCCAGGTTTTCATTCAAGCGCTCGCGGATTAACCGGATCGTATCCATCAAAGCGCTGAGCCCCTCGAGGGCGTAGTATTCACATTGGAGAGGGACGAGCACGGCGTCGGCCGCGGTCAGGCCGTTGATCGTCAGGAGCCCCAGCGACGGCGGGCAGTCAATCAGAATCATCTCGTAGCGGTCGCGAATCGGCCGCAAAGCATCTCGAAGGCGGTACTCCCGGGCGAGGGCGGAGACCAGCTCGACCTCGGCGCCAACCAGATCGCGGTGTCCTGGCAACACTCGCAACCGCTCAACCTGCGATGGCAGCACCGCCTCCTCGGCGGTTCGCTCACCCACCAGTACGTCGTACGCGGTCGGTCGTTCATCGAGATCCCTCACGCCGAGACCGCTCGTCGCACTTGCTTGTGGGTCGATATCGATCAGCAGCGTGTCGCGGCGTGCCAGCGCCACGCCAGCGGCCAGGTTTACCGCCGTGGTCGTCTTTCCCACGCCGCCCTTCTGGTTGGCAATGCAGATGACGCGCCCCACCAGCCAACGCCCTCGGCTCTTCGTTCGTCCTCGCACGCCCCACGATTGGTGGGTAATGCCGGCTAGCACAGCCGTGGGCGAAAGGGAAGAAAGCGCGCGGACCCGACAGTTCGGGCGGCCGCGGAATGTTTCACGTGAAACGCTCAGAGGCGGCGGAACGAAAGAAGGACGCGTTTTGTCCCATCGGGCAGCTCATAGGGGTGCGCACGCGGCGGGGCGAAGCCCGCCCGTCTCAGGTCGCTCTCCGAGAGCCGGTGCAGCTCCGTGCGAAACGCAGGGCCTTTCATCGCGACGGCCGTGCCACCCGCGGAAAGAAAAAGCGCGGCCAGGACGAGAAAGCCTGACAGGTCGGAGAGAGCACGGGAAATAGCGAGCGAATAGTGGCCGGCCTGTTGAGAGTCACGCGCGGCCGATTCGATGCGCACGGCGAGCACGCGCACGTTCTCAACGCGCGCGGTCGAGATCACCTGGAGGAGAAACGAGACCTTTTTTCGCTTCGATTCGATCAGCGTGACGCGGGCAGCGGGCTGGGCAATTGCAATCACGAGGCCCGGAAATCCCGCCCCCGTTCCCATGTCGACAACGGTCGCCGTGGAATCGCACTGTGCGGCGGCGACCAGCGAGTCGGCGAAATGCTTACACGCGATCACCTGCGGATCGCCCTGTGAAACCAGCGCGACGCGTCGATTCCACAAGAGGAGTGCATCGAGGTAGTCGCGGATCTGTTGCTGTTGCCGGCGATCGAGGGAAATGTGATTCGCTGCTGCCCATTCCCAAAGCCGCTCGAGTGCGCGGTCGACGGTGTCCACGACGGCGACTCAAGCGACTCACACCGCCCCGTGGCGACGCAGGTGAATCGAGAGAAGGGAAAGTGCAGCCGGTGTTATCCCCGCGATGCGCGATGCCTGACCGAGCGAGCGCGGCCGGATGGCCGAGAGCTTCTCCCGCACCTCCCGAGACAGCCCGGGGATCGCGCCGTAGTCGAGCGTGGCCGGGAGGGTGACGCGCTCCAGTTTGGCGGCGCGCTGTACGAGATCTTCCTGACGGTGTACGTACCCCTCGTATTTCACAGTGACCTCGACCTGAGCCATCACGTCAACGCGCGGCAGGGGGTCCTCGAACCTGCCGAGCGCCCACACGCTTTCTAGCGGCAGCTCGGGGCGTCGAAGGAGCTGCAACAGGGTGCAGGACGCCTTAATCGGCGCCGACCCGAGGCTCGCGAGCTGTCCGTTGACAGCCGGTGAGGGGCTCACGACGGTCTCCTGCAGGCGCGCAACCGTCCGCTCGACCTCCCGTCGCTTCGCAGCGGTCCGCTCAAAATCCGGGCCGCCCACAGCGCCGATGCGGTAGCCGATCTCGCGCAAGCGCAAGTCGGCGTTGTCTTCGCGCAGCAGGAGGCGGTATTCGGCGCGCGACGTGAACATGCGATACGGTTCGCCGCCGATTCCTCGGGTCACCAGGTCGTCGATCATGACCCCGATGTAGGCCTCGTGGCGACCCAAAATCAGAGGTGGCTCGCCGCGTAAGCTGAGCGCCGCGTTGATTCCAGCCACCAGACCCTGCGCGGCGGCCTCTTCGTAGCCGGTGGTGCCATTGATCTGTCCGGCGTGGTAGAGGCCGGGAAGGAGTTTGGTCTCCAGGGACGGGAGGAGTTGGGTTGGGTCTGCGTAGTCGTACTCGATGGCGTAGCCCGGGCGCATGATGACGGCATTTTCCAGACCAGAGACGGAGCGCACCATGGCGAGTTGGATGTCCAGCGGGAGGCTGGTGGAGAGGCCGTTTGGATACACCTCCACGGTGCTGCGGCCCTCGGGCTCTAGGAAGATCCGGTGTCGATCCTTGTCGGCGAAGCGGACGACTTTCTCTTCGATCGACGGACAGTAGCGCGGCCCGCGACTCTTGATTCGGCCGTTGTACATCGGTGAGCGATCCAGCCCGGCACGAATGATCTCGTGCGTTGTTGGATTCGTGTAGGTGATGTGGCAGGGGACCTGTTCTTGGACGATGCGCTCAGTCGAGAACGAAAACGGAATCGGTGGCACATCGCCGTGTTGCACCTCGAGCCGCCGGTAATCAATGGTGCGGGCATCCAGGCGCGGGCACGTTCCGGTCTTCAGGCGCCCGATGCGAAAGCCCAATGATGCAAGCTGCTCGCTGAGGCCGAGGGCGGCAAAATCCCCC
>JBBITY010000051.1:4573-6925 GCA_037440565.1 Desulfurellales bacterium | reverse complement strand
GGCGTAGTTCGTGGCTCCGACGTGGATGAGGCCGTTGAGAAAGGTGCCGGTGGTGAGGATCACTCGGCGGCCGCGGATCTCTTCGCCCATCTGAGTTTCGACACCGCGAACCCGACCCTCTTCGACCAGCACGCGGACGACACTGGCCTGGTAGACGGTCAGGTGCTCGGCCGTTTCCACCCGATGCTTCATGCGCTGGCGGTAGAACTGTTTGTCGGCTTGCGCGCGCGATGCGCGAAACGCTGGGCCCTTGCGAGTGTTGAGCTGGCGGAACTGAATGCCGGTGTCGTCGATCGCCTTGGCCATTTCGCCGCCGAGCGCGTCGATTTCCTTTACCAGGTGCCCCTTGCCGATGCCGCCAATGGCCGGATTGCACGACATCTGGCCGATGTGGTCGAGGTTCAGCGTCACCAGGAGGGTCTCGCAGCCCATTCGTGCGGCGGCCAGGGCGGCTTCAATTCCAGCGTGACCCGCGCCCACGACGATGATGTCGAAGCCTTGCGGACATTGCGGCATAGGACACTCTCATACCGGGTTTGGGTTTCACGTGAAACACCGCGTAGGCGGAAAAGAGATGCGGGCCAGCGCCCGGAGCGAGACGCTCCCCTCGATCGTCCGCGCGGCGGACCTCCCGTTCGCCCCCCCCCGGACGTCGATCGGCCAGTATCGTCGGAATTCCCCGGGGTGGCAGTGCTCCACCCCTCAAGAATGGGAGCGAGAATGGGGAGGTTAAGAATGGGGGCGGCACACCGCCGCTCCACTCTTGAGGGCGGGAGCACCGCTCCCGCCCGGCCGTCGCTGTTACGACCTGTCCGCGCCGCGATTCCCTCACAGGCTCTCGGATCAGAGTTCACTTCCCAATGCAGAACTCGCTGAAGATCGCATCGAGCACGGCCTCACTGGTGACCTCCCCCGTTACCGCACCGATGTGGTCGAGGGCGCTTTGGACGTCCACTGCGACGAGGTCGGGCGGAATTCCCTCGCGCAAAGCTCGGTGGGCGCGCTCGAGGTCTTCCTTGGCCTTGGTCAAGACGTCGTATTGCCGGGACCTTGTGAGCGTTGGGAGGCCATCGGCAGGCTTCCCACTCGCACGCCCAAGCACCACTTCTCGCAACCTGTCCAGTCCGAAGGCCTCCTTGGCGGAAACTTTCACGACCGGACACTGTTCCGCCAAGGCATCGACATCTAGTGGCGACCAGGCGACGGGGAGGTCCACCTTGTTCAAGACGAACACCGTACGTTCGGCGTCAAACACTGGAGGCACCGGTTGCGGTGGCAGCGAGGCGTCGAGCACGAAAAGGACGACGTCGGCCGCCCCGATGACCCTCCGCGCGCGGTCGATGCCGATGCTTTCGACCTCGCCTGGCGAGTCCCGCAGACCGGCCGTGTCGCTGAGCACGACCGGGACGCCGCCAAAGTCCGCGCTTTCCTCCACGACGTCGCGCGTGGTACCCGGAACCTCGGTGACGATCGCGCGATCCTCGCCAAGCAGGGCATTGAGAAGGCTAGACTTGCCGACGTTGGGGCGTCCCGTAATGGCCACCCGGAGGCCGTGGCGCAACAGGCGGCCGTGGCGGTAGGTCTGCAACAGACTCTGGATTTGTTCGGCGATTAGATGGAGTTCGCGGAGGGTGGCGCCGCGGTCGAGGTCGAGGTCTTCATCGGCGAAATCCAGTTGTGCTTCGAGATGTGCCTTCACCCGGACGAGGCTGGCGCGCAGGGCGTCCAGATGGCGGGAGAGGCCTCCGAAGAGCTGGTCGGCGGCTTGGCCGGCGCTTTCGGGCGTCCGCGCGCGAATGAGGTCTATGACCGCTTCGGCCTGCGCCAGGTCGAGCCGGCCGTTGAGAAAGGCGCGCTTGGTGAACTCGCCCGGCCGGGCTGGCCGGGCGCCCGCCTGCAGCACGGTTTCGAGCACCCGCTGGAGGATGATTGGACTGCCGTGGCAGTGGAGCTCGAGAACGTCCTCTCCCGTGTAGCTGCGGGGCCCGCGCATGAGGACGGCCAAGCCCTCATCGATGCATTCCCCCCGCGGGCCGACGACGCGGCCGTAATACATCCGGTGGCTTTGCCACAAGGCACCCATGCGCCGGCGAAAGACGGCCCGAGCGATCGACTCGCTGGCCGGACCGCTCACGCGGATCACGCCAATGCCGCCGAATCCCGGCGGCGTTGCGACTGCGGCAATGGTCTCGTCGGCGTACATCTATTCCGAAAACCGGTCAGAGGTAAGGGAACGGACGCCTTCCCGCTGCGGGCGGTGCCACCGTCTGACCTACCCGAGAGCGCACTTTCCCAGTGCTGCGAGAACCGAGAACGCTGCAGGTCGACCAAAAAGTGAGATCGGAAGAGCAC
>JBBITY010000051.1:0-4550 GCA_037440565.1 Desulfurellales bacterium | reverse complement strand
GACCAAACGCCCAGAGCAGGGAAGACCAGTTCCCGCTTCCGTTGCACGCGCGGCCCGTCTACGCGCCGTTCTCGCCTCCTGGTATGCGCCCACCCTTGCGACTGGCTTCAGGGATGACCAGCAGCTTGCGGAAGTACCCCTTGCCCGAGCTGCGGGTGATCAGGGACGGATCGCCGCGCAAGGCGAGATGGACGATGCGGCGGTCGCGGGGGCTCATCGGGTTGAGAGTCACCGTCTTGCCCCGGCGGCGCGCGCGTTCGGCAACGCGCGCAGCCAACGCGACGAGCGCCTCGCGCCGCCGCGCCCGGTAGTCTTGCGAGTCGACGGCAATGTGGGTGACACCGTCTTCGTCGCGGCCCGCGATGCGGTTGATCAGATACTCCAACGCATCGAGTGTTTGGCCGCGGCGGCCGATGAGAACGCCACTGCTGTCGCCTGTGATCACCAAGCGGACGCCGTCGGCATCCCGAGCGATTTCCACCTGCGCGTCGGCGGTGATCATTCGGGCGATCTGTTCGAGGATGGCACGGGCTTGCTCGAGGATGCGGGCATCGGGTACTTGCGCGGCCGACTCTGGCGCCCGCTCCACGGCCGGTCTGTCGTCACGCTGCAGCCCAGGTGTGGCGACCGCCGGTGCGGCTCCCACAGTGGGGCTCGGGGCCGATTCGAGATTCAGCGGGCTGCGCAACGTGGCCCGCACCACCGCCCTGCGGCCGCCGAGGCCGAAAAGACCCCGGCTGGCGTTGGACACGATTTCAATTTCCACCCGATCGCGCTCTACCCCGAGGCGCTGGAGCGCGCGGGCGATCGCGTCGTCAATGCTTGTCCCCTCCACTTCCACATAATCCATTGCCGGCACCTCATCTCTGGTTCCGCGTGTCGCGGCCCGGTCGATTCATCGCATACTGCTGCGCGATGGTCAGAATGTTATTGACCAGCCAGTAGAGGGTCAAACCGGAGGGGAAATTGATGAACATGAACGTGAACAACACCGGCATGATCAGCATCACCCGTTGCTGACTGGGGTCAGCCGTGGTCGGTGTCATCCATTGTTGCACGAACATGCTCGCGCCCATCAGCAAGGTGAGCACGGGAAACCCCGGCTGGTGGACGAACGGGAGCTGGATGCTCCCCAGCCGGTCCGGGGCGGAAAGGTCGTTGATCCAGCCCGCAAAACCCGCGTGGCGGAGCTCGACGGCGTTGGCCAGCGCCTGGTACAGGCCGATGAACACCGGTATTTGCAGCACCATCGGCAGGCAGCCGCCGAACGGATTGACCTTGTGGCGGCGGTACAGCTCCATGATCTCCCGGTTCATCTCCTCCGGCTTGTCCTTGTACCGTTCGCGGATCGCGGCCATCTGCGGCTGCAGCTTCTGCATCTCCCGCATCGATTTGAGGCTCTTCTGCGTCAGAGGAATGAAGAGGATCTTGATCACGACGGTCAACAGGATGATGTCGATGCCGTAGTTGTGGGTCAGTCGGTTCGAAAACCGCAGCGCGTGCAACAAGGGGAGGGCGACGAAGGTGAACCATCCCAGGTCGACGGCGCGGCGCAGCGAGTGGCCCGCCTCTTCGAGGATGTCGACGTCCTTGGGGCCGAGGTAGAGGTCGAAATGGCCGGTGAACTGGCCCGCCGGCAGAAGCACCTGCGTCATCACCGCGTGCTCACGGCTCTTCATGAACACTCGCAACGGGTTCTCCGGCTCGGCACGGGGGACCATGGCCGCAAGGAAATAGGGCCCGCTGAAAGCCACCCACGCGATATTGCTTTCGAGCAGGCTGCCGGCGGCCAACTTGTCGAAGGACTCGCGGCGCAACTTCGTCCCCTGCAAGGTCACCACCGTATCGAAAATGACCTCGTGGGCGGGCGTTCCCCGCGCAGCGATGCCTTCGTGCCACGAGAGCGCCAGCTCGCTGAACCGGGGCGGGGGCGCCTGCACGGCGACGTCGACGCCGAAGAGGTAGCGATCGCCGCTTGCGGTCACTCGTTTGCTGATCGAAACGCCCGCCAGCTCCCCGCGAAACGTGATCTCGGTGGTGCGTGATCCAGCGATTTCAATGCGCTCGCGATCCACCTGGTACGCGACGTTCCTATCGCTCACCGTCTGTGCGCCGCGCAGCTCGACGCCCAAGGGGAAGTCCTCGACGGGCGATTTGAGGACCAGCTCGAGCGGCGGGCTGTCGGGCTGCACGGCGGTCCGGTACCGTTTGAGCTGCAGGCTCTTCAGTCGCGCGCCTGCCGTCGTGAAGACGGCACGATACAACTCGGTGTCGATGACGATGTCGCGCCCCTCGGCCAGGGCAGCAGGTGGCGGCGGCGCAACCGGCGCCTCAGCCGGTGGGGCGGGACGCGCCGGCTCCGCAACGGGCGACGGCGGTGCCTCTTCGACGGGCGGTGCCGGAATCGGGGGGTACAACCGCTTGATCACCACCTCCTGATACACGATCAAGATGACGAGCGAGATGACGACGGCGATCAGCGCGCGGCGTTCCATGCGGATTCCTAGCCGACCGGGTCGAAACCGCCGGGATGAAACGGGTGACAGCGCGCCACCCGCAAGAGGCCACGCCAGACGCCGACCACGAGACCATAACGCTCGATGGACTCCGCCGCATACGCCGAGCAGGAGGGAACGAATCGACAGCAGGGACCCAGGAGCGGGGAAATCGCGGCCCGGTAGACAGCAAGCAGACCAAAGGCTGCCCGGCTCGCGAGCTGAATGCGCCTATGGTGCGGTCGAGCCAATTTCGAGGGCACGTGACAGTTCTCGGTGTACATCCCAGTATCCCAATGCGGCTGCGCCGGGGCGCGCGATCACCAAGACATCGCGGGGTGGCACAAGTTCGGCCCGAGAGCGCCGGAAAAATTCGCGAACCAGCCGGCGGATCTGATTGCGCTGAGGAGCGTTGCCGACCTTGCAGCTCGCGGTCACCCCCAACCGCGACGGCGCTTCCTGTTTGATGCGAGTGATCACGATGAAGTGGGGAGCGGTCCGCCGCCGTCCCTCTCGCTGCAGCGCTAGAAACTCCGCTCGCTTGCGCAGGCGATAGCGCCGGAGAAAGCGCTGCGAGCCCTTTGCCGCGGTGTGCGCCGTGCTCAGCCGGGCTGCTTGGCGGGAATCGCTACGGTCAGCCGCTTGCGCCCCTTCGCCCGCCGGCGCTTGAGCACCTTGCGCCCGCCCGGGCTGGCCATACGAATGCGAAAGCCGTGCGTGCGCTTGCGGCGCCTGTTGCTCGGTTGATAGGTGCGTTTCATCGAATTCCCCCGTTGGCGGGGTCCAGAGCGTCATGGTGGGACTCCACCCCGTCTGGCGGACCAGTGGAAACGATCATCACATCCCCGTCGGCAAGTCAATTTGCCCCTGGATGAAACATCGAGGTCAGCTCGCGGGCGTGCCAGCCGCGGCAGCGCCTTTCGCTTTCTTCGTCTGCTGGGTGAAGTGGTCGAGGCACAGGCCGCGGCGGGCCCGGGGCTTTGTGCAGCCCTTTTCCACGCACGTCCGGTGGCGCGGCTTGCCCATCAGCCCCTTGCGCCAGCGGCGATAGTGGCGCTCGCAGTAACCCTTGGCCCGCACGTCACCGCTGCAGTTCTCTGCCTTGCATGTTCCCTTGTTGGCCATCGTATGTCGATCTCCTCGCAGTACAGAGCATTCAAAGTCCGCTATCCTGACACGGGCGGGTCCTGGAATCCACCGGGCGGCTGGTCGTGTGAGGTCGCGTGACCCATCCCCGCGAGGAATTTCCACAAGCCCCAGGGCGTGCGAGACAATCTCCCGGGGTGGGGCGCCGCTCCACCCCTCGAGGATGGGGCCAGGAATGGGGCCGGTAGACCGCCGCTGCGCTGTTGAGGGCCGGAGCACTGCTCCCGCCCGGCCGTCGGTGTGACGACCCGTCCCCGCCGGGATTTCCTCACACCCCCTCAGTCCCAGAACTCCGGTTTCATCCCGCGCGACATGAGGTCGCCGACCACCTGGTATGCGGGCTTCCCCTCGTGAAGCAGCAGGCGGACCTGTTCGGTGATCGGCATCTCGACATGGGCCCGGTGGGCCAGCGCAGAGACGGTCTGGCTGTTGATGATGCCCTCAGCGACCATCTTCATGTCGGCCAGAATCTCGGGCAGCGTCTCGCCGCGGCCGAGCCGTAGTCCGACCGTGCGATTGCGGCTGAGGTCACCGGTGCACGTCAATACGAGGTCGCCGACACCCGACAAGCCCGAGGCTGTGCGCGGGTCGCCGCCCAGCTTGGCGACGAGGCGGGCGACCTCGGCCACCCCGCGCGTGATGAGTGCGGCGCGCGTGCTACTGCCGAAACCCAGACCGTCGCTGACCCCCGCCGCGATGGCAATGACGTTCTTCGCCGCGCCGCCCAGCTCGACGCCGACCACGTCCGTGCTCCGATACACCCGGAACGTCGGCGCCGAGAACAGCCGCTGCATGGCCTCGGCCGCTTGCGCGTCGGGCACTGCAACGGTCACGGCCGTCGGCATACCTGCCGCGACTTCGCGCGCGAAACTCGGGCCGGACAGGGTGCCGATGCGTCCCGAATGGGCC
>JBBITY010000050.1:4772-13444 GCA_037440565.1 Desulfurellales bacterium | reverse complement strand
CGAGATAGGCGCAGCCCGGGTAGACCTTGTAGCAGAGCGTGTCGGTCAGCCAGACTTTCCCGAAAGCTTCATATGCGCCGGCGAGGGGTTGGCGCGCGAACACCTCCAAGAACCCCTGCTCGCTTTCGAAGATGTCGCTCGCGCCGCGCAAGCCGTTGGCTGCCAGTTCCGCCGCCTGCACGCCCGCCGGTGCCGTCGTCGACGCCAACAAAGCCTTGGCATCCGAGGCGAAGAATCCCGCACGGAGGGCAAAGTTGGGCTGCAACATGGCAATGCCGATGGCGTGCTGTGTCTGCGCCCGATCGAGTTTCAGTGCTTTGGCTCCAATCACTGCGCTGCCGATCAGGTGGAGGAACGACCACATTTGGCCGTTCAGGGGCCCGAGCAGCGCGGACACCCCCACCCGCCCTTCGACCTCGTTCGCCAAGATCTGGGCCAGCAAGAACTCCTGACCGCTGAGACCCAGCTTCTCCGCCAAGGCCAGTGTCACCAGGACCGCCGAGTGGCCCGTATGGCCGGCGAACAGGTAGTCGTCATAGTCGAGGGCCATGCTGAGCGCGGTGTTACCGAAGATTGCGTAGTGGACCGAGGTGCGTTCGCCAGACGGGATGAGCGTCGCTTCCTTGCCGCCGGCCCACTCCTTCACGGTGCGGCTGGTCGTCCGGCCGGCTTCGCTGAAGTGGCCCGCATGCACCGATGCAATCACACTCAAGATCTGATTCTTCGCCTCCTCGACCACCCGGCGAGGGAGGTCCTGGTACTGCGTGTTCGCCACCCACGCCGCAATACGGCCGGCGATGCTCTCACTATTCATGTCGATTTCTCCCGTCTTTCATCCCGACCACTCTGCGATCATCCCCAGTCCTGCTTACTCGCGTTCCTATTTACGTTGCTGTGCGGCGTCGGCGCAAGTCATGCCCGCGCGCCTCCACCCGTGCCATTTCCACGAGATGGGCTCTGGAGAAATGATGGAACATAGGTGACAGTTTCCAAGACAGACATTTAGCGTGACTTGTAAGTTAAGTACGTTTGAGACATAGCAAATACTGCATATGATCTGGGAGGTACTATGAAACAGGGGCACGGGCGCAAGGCTCGAGGGCACATCTGGCGGGAGATCTTCGCACAGGTGGAGCGCATGGTCGCCGAGCAGACGCTGAGCCGGAGCGAGGCGTTTCGGCGCCTGGCGGAGAAGACGGGGCGGCGGATCGGTACGGTGTCCGCAAACTATTACCGTGCGGCGCGCCGGCGCGGCGGGTGGGGGTCGGCGGGCGCCAGCGGGCGGCGGGCAGCGGTGAAGCGCGTGTTGCTTGCGCTCCGGCAGGTGGTGAAGTTCGTCGAGGAGCAGGAGGCGGAACTCGAACAGCTTCGCAAAGCACGCGTGCGCTACCTCGCCATCCGCCGATTGCTCGCTGGGGCCTAGTGCCCTAGTGGTGCCTTTCTTGACTCGGCAGCGGGTGGTTCCTAGCATGCAGTGCTTTGCATTCATTGCGCTTCCCGATTTTGTTCCTCGCCACGGGTGGTTTCGTCGGCTACATCCCGGTGGCGCCCGGGACGTTCGGCACTTTGGTTGCCATCCCACTTTTCTGGCTGTTTGCCAGCGTCCAGCGATATTCGATGGGTTTGTCCCTCGTCGTGTTCGCGGTGCTCGCACTCGCGGCCTGCTGGGTGGCCGGTCGTGCGGAGGCGATCTTGCGCGAGCATGACAGCCATGCGATCGTGATCGACGAAATTATCGGCTATCTTGCGGCCACGCTGTTCCTCGCGCCGACGTGGAACCATGCGGTGGTAGCCCTGTTGATCTTTCGTGTCCTGGACATTGTTAAGCCGTTTCCCGCGGCGTACGTGGACGAACGCCTGTCGGGCGGCTACGGAGTGGTTCTCGACGACGTGGTGTCCGGTGTGTACGCGAATCTCGCGACGCGTTTCGTGTTCCTCCTGCTATGACCGGCATGTTTTGCTGGACGTGCTTGGGCGGTGCTGGACAACCTGTGGCTGAACGTGTCCCCCTGCCGCCGGGGCGGTCCGCGGCAGACCGCGCATGCTGACGCGAGCCGCCATACTGAGCACGGGCGACGAGCTCACGACGGGGCGCACGCTCGATACTAACGCGAACTTCATCGCGGACCGCCTCTTCAGCGCCGGGGTCGACGTGGTCGCCGTGCTCGTCGTGGGCGATTACTCGGAGCGCCTTGCGTGGGCATGGCGGGCCGCCCTCGAGCAGGCTGAACTGGTTATCTCGACCGGTGGCCTTGGTCCCACCGCGGACGACTTGACCACCGAAACGCTGGCGCGGGTCGCCGGGCGGCGCCTGGTCCTTGACGAGACGGTGGCCACCCGCATTCGGCAGATGTTCGAGGCTATGGGGCGCAGCATGCCGGAGAATAACCTCAAGCAGGCGATGTTTCCCGAGGGGGCGATCGTCATTCCAAACCGGCTCGGAACTGCGCCGGGCTTTCGCCTCGATGTGGATGCTGACGGATCGCGCCGTCACTGTGTCGTGTTGCCCGGGGTGCCGCGCGAGATGAAGCCGATGCTCGAGCAGGAAGTCCTGCCGTGGCTGGAGGCCATCCGCGGCGGCCCCGACGTGTATCGCAGCCATACCTTCCAGACCTTCGGTATCAGCGAGTCGGCCCTCGACGAGCTGGTGGCAGGGGCCGTCGACCCAGCAGTAGGACGGGTTTCGTTTCGCGCGGCGTTTCCGCAGATCTCCGTCCGCGTGACGGTCCATGGGCCGGCCGACACGGTCGAGGCGCGCTTGGCCGACGCCGCGGCACGGCTGCGCGCCCGGGTGGAAGCGTACTGCTACGGTGAGGGCGATACGACCATGGAGGCTGTGGTGGGGGCGCTCTTGAAGCGCCACGGGAGCACGATCGCGGTCGCTGAATCCTGCACCGGAGGGCTCATCGGTCACCGGCTGACCGATGTTCCCGGCAGCTCGGCATACCTGGTGGGGGATGTCGTCGCGTACAGCAATGCGGTGAAGGTCTCAGTATTGGGCGTGCGGGCGGACACCCTTGAGCGCGCTGGTGCCGTGAGTACCGAGGTGGCGGCTGAAATGGCGGAGGGCGTGCGGAAGCTGGTCGGTGCGACCTTTGGGCTGGCGACGACGGGCATCGCGGGTCCCGAGGGCGGGACACCGGAGAAGCCGGTGGGCACCGTGTGCATCGCCTTGGCGGCGGCCGAGCGGACTTTCTCACGCCGCTATCAGTTGTGGGGCACGCGCGACTGGGTGAAGCTCTTGACCTCCCAGATCGCGCTGGACTGGGTGCGCCGAGTCCAGCTCGGAGAGGATCCGACGGTCTCGGTCATGCTGCGCAAGTGAAATGGACACCGGGCGCGAGGCTGACACAGGTCCCGTTGCTCCATTACGGGCTTTTCTCGCCCTCGACGTTGCGCCGCGCATTCACGCGGCGTTGGTACAGCTCAAGTGCGAGCTGGCCCAGGCCGGGGCTGAGGTGCGCTGGGTCCGGGACGAAGGGCTGCACGCAACCGTGAAGTTTTTGGGTTCCGTCGAACCGGCGGTCCTCGACGCCGTGCGCGCCGCGCTCGGCGGCAGCTTGCAATCATTTCCGGCCTTCTCCGTTCAAGTCGGGGGACTGGGCGTCTTTCCGAACCTGCGCCGCCCGCTGGTGGTGTGGGTCGGGCTTGCGGCGAGGGAATTGTCGGCGTTGGCCGCCCGCGTCGATGCGGCCGTGGCCGCCTTTGGCTTTACCGCGGAGTCGCGCCCGTTCCAGCCACACATCACGCTCGGCCGCGTGAAGAGCCCGCGGGGTTGGCCGCGGCTAGAAGAACGGCTGAAGGCGCATTGGGACGATGAGTTCGGCACCTGCGAGATCGACGGGCTGAGCGGTTACCGCAGCGACTTGCGCCGCGATGGGGCAGTCTATACGAAGTTGTGGACCATTCCGTTGTTGCGAAGGAGAGGAGGGGCTCATGGCACTGGACCCGAATCGGGAGCGGGCGCTCGATTTGGCGGTTAGTCAAATCGAGAAACAGTTCGGCAAAGGCGCCATCATGAAACTGGGGGCGGGCGCATTGATGCCCGACGTTCCCGTCATTTCCACGGGCTCGCTCGGCCTCGACCTAGCCTTGGGGGTCGGTGGCTTGCCCCGCGGCCGAGTGGTGGAAATCTACGGCCCGGAATCCTCGGGCAAGACCACTCTCGCTCTCCAGGCTATTGCCTGCGCCCAGCGGGAAGGCGGCGTGTGCGCCTTCGTCGATGCCGAGCACGCCCTCGACATCCACTATGCGAAGAAGCTCGGGGTCAAGACCGAGGAGTTACTGATTTCTCAACCCGACAACGGCGAGCAGGCCCTGGAGATCGCCGAGACCCTGGTCCGGAGCGGTGCGATCGATGTCCTCGTCGTCGACTCGGTGGCCGCCCTCGTGCCGCGGGCGGAAATCGAAGGAGAGATGGGAGAGCCCCAGATGGGGCTGCAGGCGCGCCTGATGTCACAGGCCTTGCGCAAGCTGACCGGCACCATCTCGCGTTCACAGACGATCATGATCTTCATCAACCAGATCCGGATGAAGATCGGCGTGATGTTCGGCAACCCGGAGACGACCTCCGGCGGTAACGCGTTGAAGTTCTACGCGTCAGTCCGTCTGGACATCCGGCGGGTCGGCTCGATCAAACAGGGCGAAGACGTCGTCGGCAGCCGTACCCGCGTGAGAGTGGTGAAGAATAAAGTGGCGCCTCCGTTCAAAGAGGCGGAATTCGATATCCTGTACGGTGCGGGCATTTCACGAGAAGGCGAGCTGATCGATCTTGGCACGGATCGTGGTATCGTCGAGAAGAGTGGCGCGTGGTACTCGTATGGTGGCGACCGGATTGGACAGGGGCGTGAGAACGCGAAAGATTTCTTGCGCGAGCATCCGGACGTTGCCAGTCAAGTCGAGCGACAGATTCGCGCGCAGTTCGGCCTGGGAGTGGCGCCGGCCGAGATCGCAGGCGAGCCGAAGAAGGCGGGGAAGGGCGGGTCGTAACGCCGGGCGGACCCCTCTCCGTTCGTTCGCCTCCTCCTGAAGGCCGGATTCACTAGGCGACTCTGAATACGACGCGGGGCGAACATGGAGCTGCACGAGATCTTGGCCGAGGCGGTTCGAAACGACGCCTCTGACGTTCTGCTGAAGGTTGGTGTGCCACCGGCATTTCGTGTGCGCGCGGACTTCCTTCCACTCGAAGGGGCCACCCCGCTTGATGCCGCGACGGTCAACCGCATCGTCGATGGCCTGCTCGACGACCAACGCCGACGGCGAATGGATGCGGAGATGCAGGTCGACCTCGCGTATGAGGACGCTGAGCTCGGGCGGTTTCGGGTCAACGTTTTCCGCCAGCGCGGGTATCTCAGCTTGGTGATCCGCGTCATCCCGACTCGTATTCGCAGCGTGGCCGAACTGAATCTTCCTCCGGTGATCGAACGCCTCGCAACCGAACGCCGAGGCCTCATCCTGGTTACGGGCACCACCGGCAGCGGCAAGAGCACGACGCTCGCGGCCATGGTGGACCACATCAATCGCACCCGGCAGGCACACATCATCACGATCGAGGATCCGATCGAGTACGTGCATCAGGACCGCCTGAGCTTCGTCAATCAGCGCGAGGTCGGCTACGACGCGGTGAATTTCGCCACCGCGCTGAAAGCCGCCCTGCGCCAGAACCCCGATGTCATTCTGGTCGGCGAAATGCGCGATCTGGAAACCATCGAGACAGCGATCATGGCGGCCGAGACGGGGCATCTGGTCATGAGCACCTTGCACACGTTGGATGCGCCCGAAACCATTACCCGTACGATCAGCGCCTTTCCCGAGGATCAGCGCGACCAGGTGCGGCTGATTCTCGCCAGCGTGATTCGCGGCGTGATCAGCCAGCGACTGATTCCGCGCGCCGACGGCTTCGGCATGGTGCCGGCGGTCGAGGTGCTGGTGGCGAGTGCTCGCGTGCGCGAGTATGTCGCCGACAAGCTCAAGACGCGGGACCTGCACGACGTCATCGCTCAAGGCCACACGTCGTACGGGATGCAGACGTTCGATCAGTCGCTGATGGCGCTGTTTCGCAGCGGGTTGATCAGTTACGACGAGGCGCTGGCCCATTGCAGCAACCCGAACGACTTCGAGCTCAAGGTCCGGGGTATTGCCTCGACGAGCGATTCGCGCTGGGAGGATTTCGAGCGCAACGGATCCTCCGGCGATTCCGGCGAGCGCCAGAAGCTGGCCATCGAACGATTCTAACACCCCGGCGCCCCTGTTCAGCGTCTCCAGAAGGCGGCCGCCTCACCAGGCACTGCGCGGTCGTGTTCCGACCGGCCTCTGACGGTGCCGCCGTCGCGGGCCTTGCCCCGCCCGTCGCCCCGCTGCAGGTGCCCTGCCGCAACCTTTCCAAATTCGCCAGCGAAGGGTAAGACTGCTAAAAAGCGAGTATGACCGGGGCAGAAATTCGCACCAGCTTCTTGGAGTTTTTCCGGGGGCACGGGCACGAAATCGTCCGCAGCTCACCCCTTGTGCCGGACAACGATCCCACCCTGCTGTTCACCAACGCGGGGATGGTGCAGTTCAAGAACGTCTTCCTCGGCCTTGAACAGCCCCGGAGCCAGCGGGCGGCCAGTGCCCAGAAGTGCCTGCGCTTGAGCGGCAAGCACAACGACCTCGAGGCGGTCGGCCGCGATACGTACCACCACACGTTTTTCGAGATGCTGGGCAACTGGTCGTTCGGGGAATACTACAAGCGCGAGGCGGTCGCCTGGGCGTGGGAGCTGCTGACGCGGGTCTGGAAGCTGCCCAAATCTCTGCTGTGGGTGACCGTATTTCGTACCGACGACGAGGCCGAGGCGCACTGGCGGGGTGCGACCGACGTCGATCCATCGCACATTCTGCGCTTCGACGAGGGCGATAACTTCTGGGAGATGGGCGAGAGCGGGCCGTGCGGGCCGTGTTCGGAAATCCACATCGATCGCGGTCCGCGTGCCTGTGACCGGGGGCACGTGCCGGGGCACGTCTGTGCCGTGAATGCCGGCTGTGCGCGCTATATCGAGCTGTGGAATCTGGTATTTATCCAGTACAACCGCGGCGCGGACGGCTCGCTGACCGAGCTGGCCGCCAAGCACGTCGACACGGGGATGGGTTTGGAGCGCATTGCCGCCGTGCTGCAGAACGTCCTGTCGAATTACGATACGGACTTGCTGCACAATCTGATCCGATTCACAGAGGAGCAGGCCGGCCGGCGCTACGGGGTCGATCCCGATACCGATCTCGCCATGCGCGTGATCGCCGATCACAGCCGCGCGCTGCATTTCATGATCGCCGACGGCGTGGTGCCGAGCAATGACGGGCGGGGGTACGTCCTGCGCCGTGTCCTCCGCCGCGCCGCGCGACATGCCCGCGCGCTCGGCTTCTCGCAACCGTATCTCTTCCGCATGAGCGAGCCGGTAATCGAGACGATGGGCGCCGCGTATCCGGAGCTGGTCGAACGCCGCGCGCACATCGAAGAGGTCATCCGGACGGAAGAAGAACGCTTCGCTGAGACGCTCGACAAGGGTCTCGCGTTGCTGGCAGACGAGCGCGAGGCGTTGCGGCGCCAGGGCCGGATGGTGCTCTCCGGGGAGGTCGCTTTTCGCTTATACGACACGTACGGCTTTCCGCTCGACATGACGGAGGACATCCTGCGCGCGGACGGCATCACCGTCGACGTTGGCGGCTTCGAAGCTTGCATGGATGAGCAGCGGCGCCGGGCACGCGAGGCGCGGAAGGTCGGCCCGGGAGTGATCACGGTCGGTAGCGGGGCGGCGTCGCGCTTCGTCGGCGATCGCGTCTACGAGCACGAGTCGGAAGTGACCGCCCTTGCGGTGGACGGCCTGGAGAAGCCGCGCGCCCGGGCTGGCGACCTGGTGCACCTCATCACAGCCGAGACCCCTTTTTACGGTGAATCGGGCGGCCAGGTGGGTGATCGTGGGACGATCGAGACCCCCGACGGCTCATTGATCGAGATCGCCGACGCGCAAAAGCTGCCCCCGGACCTCACCGTCCACATCGGCACGGTGGTGCGCGGCGCGATCGAGAAGGGCGCGCGGGTGCGCCTGCGCGTGGACCGCGCGCGGCGCGATGCGGCCCGCCTCAACCACTCGGCCACGCACGTCCTGCATGCAGTGCTGCGCCGAGTCCTCGGCCCACACGTCCGCCAGGCCGGATCGCTGGTTGCGCCCGATCGATTGCGCTTCGATTTCACGCACACCGGTAGCATCGACGAGCGCGCGTTGGATCGTATCGAGGCGGAAGTCAACGCACATATCCGAGAGAACGCGGAGGTGCGGACCGAGGAGATGGCCTTCGATGAAGCCATCAAGCTCGGCGCACTGGCCTTCTTCGGCGACAAGTACGGAGACCGGGTACGTGTGGTGCGCATCGGCGACTTCTCCATCGAGTTGTGCGGCGGGACGCACGTCCAGCGCGCCGGCGACATCGGCGTGTTCAAGCTGCGCGGCGAGAGCGGCGTGGCAGCGGGCGTGCGCCGGCTGGAGGCGCTGACCGGGATCGGCGCCCTGGAGTGGATCAAGGCACGGGAACGAACGCTGCGCGAGGTGGGAGCGCTGCTGCGCGGCGCTTCCGAGACCCGGGTCAAGGCCGCCCTCGACGAACTGCTTGGCCATGAACAGCGCCGTCGAGCCGGTCGAGCA
>JBBITY010000050.1:0-4762 GCA_037440565.1 Desulfurellales bacterium | reverse complement strand
GCGGAACGCGTCGCGCGTCTGCTCGCTCAGCAGCGCGAGTTGGAAAAGCAGCTCGCAGAACTGCAGCGCCGGGTGGCCGGAAGTCAGACCGGAGACTTGCTGAGCCGCGCACGGACGGTCCGCGGCAAGAAGGTCATCGCCAGCGAAGTGGAGGTGTCGGATCCGAATCGGTTGCTGGACCTGGCGGATCAACTGCGCGAGCGGATGGGGTCCGGCGTGGTCATCCTGGCCAGCAAGCAGGACGGGCAAGTGCGGCTGCTGGCGGCGGTCACGAAGGACCTCGCGCCGCAGGTGCATGCGGGAAAACTGATCAGCCAGATCGCTCCGATCCTCGGCGGGAAGGGCGGCGGGCGCGCGGAGCTCGCGCAGGCCGGAGGAACCGATCCATCGAAGATCCAGGAGGCGCTCGAGCGCGCCCTCGAGTTGGTACCGTAAGTGGAAGAACACACCGCCGCCGGCGACATACTGGAAATCCGCTTCGACGACCATCAGCGCTTTCATGAGCTGCTCGGCCACCACGACGAGCATCTCAAGATCGTTGAGCGCGCTTTGGGAGTCCGCATCGGCACTGCGGATACCGCGCTGCTGATCTCCGGCGACCCGATCGACCGGCAATTGGCCGGGCGCGTGCTCACCGAATTGTACGGGCTCCTCGAGCGGGACTACCCAGTGTACCCGAGCGACGTGGAACACGCGGTGCGCATCTTGAGCCGCGACCGCAACGCCACCTTGCGCGATATCTTTCTCGATGCGATTTACATCACCGCACACAAGCGGGTCATTACGCCGAAGAGCGTGGCCCAGAAGGCATACGTGGATGCCATGCGCAACTTCGACATCGTCTTCGGCATCGGGCCCGCCGGCACCGGCAAGACCTACCTGGCGATGGCGATGGCGATTTCCGAGCTGGTGCGCGACAATTACACGCGCATGATTCTTACCCGTCCCGCTGTCGAGGCCGGTGAGAAGCTCGGGTTTCTGCCCGGCGACCTAGCGGAGAAGGTGAACCCCTACTTGCGGCCGCTGTACGATGCGCTGCACGACATGGTCGATTTCGACCGCGCTCGCAAGATGCTGGAACGCGGCACCATCGAGGTCGCGCCGCTGGCCTTCATGCGCGGCCGCACGCTGAATGACTCGTTCGTCATCCTCGATGAGGCCCAAAACACGACTACCGAGCAGATGAAGATGTTTCTGACCCGCCTCGGATACGGGTCCAAAGCGGTCATTACGGGCGACGTCACGCAAATCGACCTGCCCGCGGGCAAACCTTCCGGCCTCAAAGAAGCCCAGGTGATCCTGGCGGACATTCCCGGTATCAAGTTCTGCCAGTTCACCGAACGCGACGTCGTGCGCCACCGGTTGGTGCGCGACATCATTGCGGCCTACGACCGTGCCGAGGCGGAACGCCGCCCGAACGAGGCGGACCGCTCACCGGACCCCGGGGACTTGCAAAGGAAATGAGGAGTCGGCGGCTCGCGCCCCCAGGCAGAGCGGCGGCGCGTTCGCACCCCGGGGCGATGCGTGTAGGCGTGGTCGCTCGTCGGCGCCGTGGCGTGCGCGCTGCGCAGGTGCACCGGGACGCCGTGCGGCTTCTCAAGCTTCTCGGTGTGCATGGGGAGCTAAGCGTCGCGCTCGTCGGTGATGCGGAGATCCGAGCGCTCAATGCGGCGTACCGCGGCGCCGACTGGCCGACCGACGTCCTTGCCTTCGCCCAGCGCGAGGGCGCAGACGCGGAAGTCCATCCAGACCTCCTCGGCGACGTGGTCATTTCGCTCGACACAGCGGCGCGGCAGGCTGCGGCTCGCGGCGTGTCCGTGGCGGACGAAGTTCGCACGCTGCTCATTCACGGCGTGCTGCACGTGCTGGGCTATGATCACGAGCGCTCTGCCGTCGAGGCGCGGCGCATGTTCGCCAAACAGGGCGAGCTTGCCCGCCGATTGGCCTCGATCGACGCACAGCGGTAGCGGTCTGTTTGCACCGAGTCGTGGCGATACCTTCCGGCCGTGCCGCTTGCTTTGGTTGCTGAACACGTGGAAGATAAAAGCCGGGCATTGCCTTTTCGCTGGGAGTCCGGAGTGATGGATGTCGAGCTGAGTGAGTTGCATGAGCGCGCAGCCGCTGCCGAGGCGCGGTTGGCTGCGTTCGGGAGGTACCTTTGACGTCGCGGCGCGCGAGACCCGCCTCAGGGAACTCGACGCCGCGGCGGCTGCACCTGACTTCTGGCGAGATAGCCAACGCGCGCAGGCCCTGCTGCGCGAGCGATCGGCGCTGAGCGCGCCGCTGGCCTCGTGGCGGAAACAGCTCGCGGAGCTGGAGGACGCCAAAGTTTATCTCGCACTGGCTGCCGAAGCAGACGGGGAAGCCGCGGCCGAGGCGCGGAAGAAGCTCGCGGAAATCGAAGCGGCTCTCGAACGGCTGGACCTCGAGCGCTTGCTCGGCGGAGAGCACGACGCCGGCAATGCCATCGTCACGCTCCACCCCGGAGCGGGAGGTACGGAAGCGCAGGACTGGGCGGAGATGCTACTGCGGCTCTACCTGCGCTGGTGCGAGCGGCGCGGCTATCGCACGGAAGTCGTCGATACGCAGCCCGGCGAGGGCGCGGGGATCAAGAGCGCGACGTTTACCGTCGAGGGCCCGTACGCCTACGGGTACCTCAAGTGCGAAGCGGGGGTCCACCGCCTCGTCCGCATCTCTCCCTTCGACACCAACGCGCGCCGCCACACCTCCTTCGCGTCGGTCTTCGTTTTCCCGGAGATCGACGAGAACGTCGAGGTGGAGATCAACGAGGCGGATCTGCGCGTCGACACCTACCGGTCGAGCGGCGCTGGCGGTCAGCATGTCAACAAGACCGACTCAGCGGTCCGCCTCACCCACATCCCGACGGGTATCGTTGTTGCCTGCCAGAACGAGCGTTCACAGCACAAGAACCGCGCGACGGCGATGAAGATCCTGCGCGCCCGTCTCTACGAGCTGGAGGTGCAGAAGCAACGCGAGCGCATGGAGGCATTGCACAGGACCAAGAAGGAGATCGCCTGGGGCAGCCAGATTCGCTCGTACGTCTTGCATCCCTATCGCCTAGTCAAAGATCACCGGACGGGCGTGGAGATCGGCAACGCCGACGCCGTGCTGGACGGCGACATCGACCCCTTCATCGAGGCCTACCTGCAACAGACCGGCGAACGGCAGTAGGATTGCGCGCGGGGCGGGCCAGACCTTCGTGTCAGGAAAGCTGGTTCGAGAGAGAAGCAACCGCCTGAACGAATGGGCAGTTGCTTCACTCCCTACGCCTTCGACGAGACGCGGGCAGTGGCGCGGCGGAGCTGCCAGCGCCGGCCGAGCCACAGCGCGACTGGTAGCAGCGCCACCATCGCTACATTGGCGCCGCCGTCATCGGTAGTCGTGCAGCCACCGCCGCGGCTGGTGAAGACGCAGAACCCGTTCACGCAGTTTTCCGGTGGGCATTCCCCGCCGCACGGATCGCCGATCGGGGTCAAGGTCGCGATCCCGGTCGCCGTGCGGGTCGGCGTCGCCGTGCGGGTCGGCGTCGGAGTGGGTGTCGCGCGCGGCGGCGCGGTGCCGGGCACACACTCGCCGCGGCCCATGGCGCAGTGCTCATCTTCACCGCACTGCGGTTCGACGCAGCACACGTTGTTCACGCAGTTCCCTGATGCACACTGGTCGCCGTTGTCGCAGTCGGTGCCATCCGGCAACGGCGTCGGGGTGGCGGTGCGTGTGGGCGTACCCTCGCCCGGCCCACCGGTTACCTCCGCTGTGAGGGTGGGGAACGGCACACACTGGGTGCCATCGTCGCTGCAATCCTCGGTGGCGGCATCACACCGCCGCACGCAGCAGATGCCGTCGAAGACGTCGCAGACATTGGAGCCGCATTGGTCATCACTGTCGCACGGTGCTCCCAGCGGCAAGAGCAACTGACAAGTTCCTTCCTGACCTTCGATGTTGCACACTCCATTTTGACAGTTCTGGTTGCAGCAGACACCGTCGCGGCAGAAGCTCGATAGGCATTCATCGTCTTCGGCACACTGCTTTCCATTGTCGGACTTTCGAATGCACATGCCCTCGAAGCCGGGCACGTCGCAACGGTTTTCAGCGAGGTTACAGTTTTCGTCGCAACAGAATCCGTCCACGCACGCCTCCGCCCGTCCGCAGTCGGCGTTGGTCCGGCATTGGCGCGGCTCGAGCACCGGCACGCAGATTCCTTCCTCACCCGGCACATCGCAGCGTTCGAATTCGAGGCACTGGGTGGCACAACAGCGGGCGTTCTCGCAGTGGCCAGATAAGCACTCATCCCCCGCGCTACAGCGTTCGCCGTTGGGCTTTTCCCCCGGCGTGGAGGTGTTGATGAATGCTTGGATGGTCAAGGTAGACCTGGTTGCCACCGCGATGTCAACACGACCGTCCCCGTTGAGGTCGCCCGCGACCGCCGCAAGCGGTGACCTGGCAGTCAAAATTACCGGACCGAAATTGAAGTTTCCATTCCCGCTGCCGGCCAGAATCTGCATCGCATCCGTGGTGGATGCGGGGCGCGGATCGACGAGGGCAACCGCGAGATCAGCTTTGCGATCGCCGTCGAAATCCCCTGCTGCAACCGCACGCGCACGGCAGGTCACGCCACCGGTGAAGAAGGGACAGGGCACCTCGATTCGCCGCGGCGCGCTGAAATCGCCGCCACCGCTGCTGAGCAAAATGTCCACTCTGTCATCGTTCAACGTGCCGGTGCGGCTGACCATGGCGAGGTCGG
>JBBITY010000049.1:0-13522 GCA_037440565.1 Desulfurellales bacterium | reverse complement strand
CTCCTCCTCGCGGTCGGGGTCGAGCATGGCGAAGCGCCCGTTGGTGGCGAAGCCGGCGTTGTTGATGAGCAGATCGAGTGGATGCTGAGCGATTTCCCTTTCTACCGAGTGCAACTGGGCTGCCTGGGTGAGATCCGCGGGCACCACGTGGACGCCGGCGCCATGGCGGTCGCGGAGTTGGCTGGCCAGCGTGCTCAGTCGCGCCCGGTCGCGCGCGACGAGGACGAGATCGTATCCGTCTCGCGCCAGGCGCGCGGCGAAGGCGGAGCCGATTCCGGACGACGCCCCCGTAACGAGGGCGCGGCGGGGTGCGGGTGCTTCCCGGCTCGTGCGCGTGTCCATTATGGTTTCCTCCTGATCGGCGCCGGTCTGCGCCGTGCTTTCGAAGCGCGCTTATACTTCGCTGTGCGCAATACAATAGCATCTGCGATACGGCCTTGATCACATCGCGTGCTCGGCGATCTGCGACCAGAAAGGGCTCGCAACATGCTCTTTTCTATGTTTTGGTTTTTCCAGTGAGCGTTGATGAATCGGTTCACCTTCGTCCACGCCGCCGACCTACATCTCGACACGCCGTTCGAGGGGGTCGGCCGTGTGCCACCGGCAGTTGCCGAAGTGCTGCGCGACGCGTCCCTCGATGCGTGGGATGCGTTGGTGCGGCTGACCATCGAGCGGGGCGCTGCGTTGTTGTTGCTGGCGGGCGACCTCTACGACGGGGAGGAGCGCGGCGTGCGCGCTCAGGTTCGGTTCCGGCACGGGTTGGAAACGCTCGTGGCGCACGGGGTGCAAGTCTGTATGGTGCACGGGAACCACGACCCGCTGGAAGGCTGGTCGGCGATCGACGTGTGGCCCCCGGGCGTCTTTTTGTTCGGTTCGAGCGATGTCACGTGTGTGCCGATCGTCCGGGACGGGAAGCACCTGGCGATGGTGCACGGCATCAGCTTCGCGCGTCGCGACTGCACCGAGAATCTCGCGCGGCGCTTTGAGCGCGGTCCGGAGCCGGGCCTGCACATCGCCCTGCTCCACTGCAATCTCGCGAACGACCCGGCGCATCCGCCGTATGCCCCCTGCACGATCGAAGACCTGCGCGGTGCCAACATGGATTACTGGGCGCTCGGTCACATTCACCGGCGAACCGTTCTCAGTGCCGGGACGCCGGCGATTGTGTACCCGGGAAATCTCCAAGGGCGAAGCCTCGCTGCCAGCGAGTGGGGGGAGAAGGGTGCGGTGGTCGTGGATGTGGAAGACGCCGTCGTGCAGCAGGTGACGTTTGTTCCTCTGGATCAGGTCCGGATCGTCAGCGTCGACCTCGATGTCTCCGGCACGGCGGATCGGGCGGCGCTCCTTCGGGGATTGATGGAGCTGGTCGATTCGCAAGCGGGAAATGTCCGCCTCGTGTTGGCGGAGGCCACCCTCGCGGGGCGGTGGCCGGCGGTCGCGGAGCGCGGCCCAGTCTGGTGCGCGGAGTTGTTGGACGACATACGGCGACAAGCGGAGCGCCACACGCCGCGGGTGTGGTGGACTGCGATTCGCGATTGGCGGGATGTGACGCCAGAGCGCAAGCGGGTGCGGCGGCGCGACGACTTGGCGGCCGCGCTGCTCCGGTACGCCGCGGCGCTCGCTGATGATCCCGACCGGCGGGCGCGCTTCCTGGACCAGCGTTGCGAACCGCTGTTGCGCCGGTGGGTGGCCGATCTCGAACCCGGGGAGGTGACGGAGGTCTTTCGCGAGGCGGAGGATTTGGCTGTGACTCTGCTGAGCGGAGCGGAAAGGGCATGAGAATCCGGGGCTGGTCGATCGACGGCTTTGGGATCTTCTCCCACTACGAGATCCGCGACCTGCCTGAGGGACTCATCGTCTTTTACGGACCGAATGAAGCGGGAAAGACCACGTTGCTCGCGTTCCTGCGCGGCCTGCTGTTTGGGTTTCCCAGCGGCCGCAACGGCGCTCCGGCGTATCCGCCAGTGCGCGGCGGGCCATACGGGGGGCGCGGCCTTCTCGTGGGCCCGGACGGAGAATACACGGTGGTGCGGAGCACGGAAAACGGACCGACCTTCCGCATCACGCGTCCCGACGGCGGGCCGGGGACGGCCGACGATCTGCAGCGCGTTTTAGGTGGCATCGACGAGGGGCTGTTTGAGGCCGTGTTCGCCTTTAGCCTGGCTGAACTGTCCGCGCTTGAGTCGCTCGACATCGAGGCGATTCGCGAGCGCATTTTTTCGGCCAGCATTGCGGGTGCGGGCCGCTCCGCCCGTATGGTATTGCGCCAACTGGAAGCGCAGGCGGCGGGCTTGCTTGCGGAGGACGGGAAGGGGCGCATTAACGCGCTCGTGGACGAGCTGAACCAGCTCCGGCTGCGCCGCGACGCCGCGCGCCGCGCAGCGATTGCCTACACCGAGCATATTGCCGAGGAGCGGAAGGGCGCGGCGGAAATCGCGCGCCTGCGGGCGGAGTTCGCTGAGCGTCGTGCGGCGAGGCTGCGTGCCGAGACCGTGATGACAGTGTGGCCAATGTGGGCCGAACTCACCCAGGCTCGACTCGATCTCGAGGCGCTGGAACCGATCGACGTGTTTCCCGCTGATGCGGACGTGAAACTAGCGGTGGCGCGGGAGCAGCTCGCATCAGCTCGCGAGGCGCTCCAGGCATTGCGCCACGAGCAGGCGCAAGCAGAACGCCAGCGCAACGAACGGCGTTGTGCGACCGGCGCGGATGTGGCGCCGGAGATCGCGCGGCTGTACCGCGAGCTGCCTACCCACCGGATCCATGCGGTCGAACTCTCGGTGGCGCGGGCTCGCTGCGAGACAGCCGAAGGCGCGGTGAGCGAGCGGCTGCGCCAGCTCGGAGCTGGCTGGGATGCGGCGCGGGTCATGGCTTGTGACGCTTCGGCGGCGGCCCGCGCCGCGGTGCGGGCGTGGGAGGGCCGGATGAGCACGGCGGCCGAAACGGAGCGACGCGCGCGCGCGGATCTCGAAAGTGCCGCGCTCCAGCGCGACCGCCTGCAGCGCGAGCACCAGCGAGTTGCGTCGGAGCTGTCAGCCGCGTCCACGCCCTCAGCGGCGGTGGTGGCGGAACAGCGGCAGGCTCTGCGCCGCCTGCGCGCCAACCTGGAAGAAGTGGCGCTCGATCAGGCAAGGGGAGAGAGTAGTGACCGCGTCGTGAAGGATCGCGAACGGGCACTGCGGGCGCTGGAAAGCGAAAGCGCTGCGGCACCGCCGCTTTGGCTGGGCGGATTGCTTTGGCTCGTGCTGGGGCTCGGTGCCCTGACCGTCGTCTGGCGCACGGTCCAGGGTGACTTTTTCGGAGCGGGGGGGGCAGCCACCGTGAGTTTGGGCGCCGGCGCGGCGGCGTTCGCGGTCGATCAACTGCGCCGCTCGGCGGCAGCACGCGAGCGCCACCGAGAGGCGGCGTGCCGTGCTCGGCGGAGCGAGTTGCACGAAGCGCGGCGGGCGCGCGAAGCGCACTGGCGGCGTGCTGCAGAGCGCCTGGAGGCCATTGCCCAAGATGCCGCGTTGCTCGGTTTGCCCAGGCTGCCCTCGCTGCCAGCCGTCGAGGAGCGAGACCAGGAACTGATGCGACAGGAACACGAGTGCGCCCGAGCCGACGTGCAGCGGGCGCACCTCGATGGCCTGGCGCAGGCGCTGCAGCGCGCCGAAGAGGACGTCCGGGTCGCAACGCAGCGCGCAACCGAGGCGCACGAGACAGCGCAGAGGCTGCAGCAGGAGTGGACAGCGTGGAAAACAGAGGCGCGATTGCCGGTGGCGCTCAGCCCGGCAGACGCGGCCGATTTTCTGGTCATGGTGCGGGAGGCCCAAACGGCCGTCGAGGCATGCGAACGGGAACGGAAAGAGATCGAACGACTCGAACAAGCCGTCGCTGCCTGGGAGCGACAGGCGCGGGCAGCGCTGGGGTTCGTACAGGGGGTTGGAGATCTGACCGGTGAGGAACTCATCGACCGCGTATCGGCCGCGTACGTGCAATATGCGCAGAATGAGGAAGCGCGGTTGGCCCTGGCGAGCCTGGAGGGTGAGGTGCGCGCCCGCGCGCAGCAAATCGCGGAGGCGGAGGCGGCTGTCCGGCGTTGCGAAGCGGTATATGACGGCGTGTTGCGTGCGGCCGGCGCCGCCGACGAGCGCGACTTCGAGCGCCGGCGGGCGATCTTTATGCGCCGGCAGGAGCTGCACCGGGCCATCGAGGAGCGGGAGCAGGAGTTGGGGGCGCGCATCGGTTCCGGGGCCGAGGCCGACGCGATTCGGTCTGTGCTCTCGACTGCGCAGCCCGACCAGTGGAAGCGCGACATGGAGGAGACGGAGACGCAGCTCCAGGAAATCGAGCGCCGGCTCCTCGAGGCTGTCGAGCGCCATCGCGATGTGAAGCAGACGTGCCGGGCGCTCGAGGACTCGGCGGAACTCCCGGCGCTCGAAGTCGAGTGGAACGGGTTGATGGCGGAGCTGGCCGCTGCGGTGCGCCAGTGGCGAATCCTTGCTGTCGCCCGCGGGCTGGTCGAGGAAACGCTGCGGGAGTTCGAACGCACCCGCCAACCAGCGGTGTTGGTCGAAGCCGCGAAAATGTTTTCGCTGGTTACCGGTGGGCGTTACCGACGGGTGCTGCAGGACGAAAGCGGCCGGGAGCTGGTCGTGGTCGACCGCGACGGCCAGCGCAAGCGCGTGCCGGACGAACTGAGCCGGGGAACGACCGAGCAGCTCTATCTCTGCCTTCGGCTCGGCTTGGCGAGCGATTTCGCCCGCCGCGGTACTGTCCTGCCGGTGATCATGGATGACGTCCTGGTGAACTTCGACCCGGCCCGCGCGCAGGCCATGGCGACCGCCCTCGGGCGGTTCGCGCGCCGGCACCAGGTGCTCTTCTTCACGTGCCACCCGGCGACGTCGAGCGTCCTGGCCGAGGCGGGCAACGCGGCGCGAGTCATCGAGATCTAACGCATTCGCAAGCGCTCAGCCGAGGATATGGGACGGCCGACGCACCCGTCTTGACGCGAGAGATGCGTGTGCCATACGTAGACCGTTCGGCTGCGCCGCGTTCGAACTTCAACAGCCGCGATGGTGCGAAGGGATCACAGGAACGCGTCGGATGTGCCGCGCAGCTTGCAGCTCAACGAAGCGCGCTGGCAAGCGATCCTCGATACGGCCCGCGATGCCATCATCACCATCGATGCCGAAGGGCGGATCTGCGTGTTCAACCGCAGCGCCGAGCAGATCTTCGGGTATGCGGCCAGCGAAGCCATCGGGCAGGACGTCGGCCTGCTGATGCCTGAGCCGTATCGGAGCGAGCACGGCCAGTACCTGCGCCGGTACGCCGCGACCGGTGTTGCGAAAGCCATCGGCAGAGTGCGCGCCGTCGAGGGGCGCCGCAAGAACGGGGAGATCTTTCCACTGGAGCTGTCGGTGTCCGAAGCGCGCGCAGGATCCGAGGTGATTTACACCGCGATCATTCGCGATGTGACGGAGCGCCGCCGCCGGGAAGCGAAGTTGCGTGAACTGCAGCACCTCGCGCAGCAACGCGAGCGCCTGGCGGATATGGGCGCCATCACCGCCCAGATCGCCCACGACTTGGGCAATCCGCTCGCGGCGCTGTCGCTACAGGCGCAGCTCATCTTGCGCCGAGCTCGGCGCGACGGGAATCAGCCGCTCAGCACGATCATGAAGCCTGCCGAACAGATTCTGTTCGAGGTGCGACGGCTCGAGTCGCTGGTGCGCGAGTTCATGACCTTTGCCGGCGAGCAACGGCTGGAACCGAGAAAGATCGATGTCCCCATGTTCCTGCAGCAAGTCGTCGACCTGTGGCGACCAGTGGCTGCCGCGCAGGGCACCCGAATCGCCGTGAACATTCCTCGTAACCTGCCGCCGCTGTACGCAGACGAGGAAAAGTTGCGGCGTGTCCTCGACAACCTCGTGAAGAACGCCGTCGAGGCGATTGGCGAAAGATCGGGCGAGATCTTTATCCGGGCAGAGATTCCGACGCCCGAGAAACTCCGCCTCTTGGTGGAGGATACGGGTCCTGGAATTGCAGACGGCGTTCAACCCTTCCGCCTCTTCGAGACCACCAAATCGGACGGAACCGGTCTTGGCCTTCCCGTTGCTAAGCAGGTCATCGTCGCTCATGGCGGCAGGATCGATTGGATTGCACGGGAACCACATGGGACGGTCTTCCGGATCGAGTTGCCACTCCGAGGGCCGGCCGTGTCGGGAACTGAAGATTCTCCTCATCGATAATGACGAGAGCTTCCGCGGCGCTTTAGCAGGGAACCTGCGGGAGGACGGGCATGAGGTCGCCGAGTGTGCAACGCACGAGACACTTCCGCCCTTGGCGACGCTGGAAGGGATTGCGCTCGTTCTCACCGACTATCAGCCCTCCGAGCGGGGCCTGGCGTTTGCCGATGCGTTTCACGCGGTGCACCCGACCACCCCGATCGTTCTGGTGACCGCCTTCTGGAGCCACCACCTTGAAGCCGAGTTGGCGCGCCGAAATTTTCTGGTCATGTTGCGCAAGCCGTTCGACTACGACGACCTGCACGAGTTGGTGCACCGGCTTGCCGGACGGGGGTCGGCATAGCGTCCGCCGGATGCCATCGCCTCGCGCCGGCTGATGAGAGAGGGCACCGAGAAGTTCCTCACGAAGGCGGCGCGAGCGGTGGCGACGGCAGAGCGCTTGCTCGCGGAGGGCGCCGTCGATCTGGCCGCCGGCCGCGCGTACTACGGAATGATGTATGCGGCCAAGGCCTTGCTCAATGAGAAGGGCGTGCGGCACCACACTCACGCGGGGGTGCGCGCGGCCTTGGAGGTGCATTGGACCACCCCTGGCGCTCTGGATCGAAAGTTTCTGCTGTGGCTGCAGGAGGCGGACGCGCGGCGGCGCTGCGACGGGGTGGATCACGCCGGCTGGGTGTTGGATGACGTGAACCGCCTCGTCGAACGGGCCCGGGAGTTCTTGACGGCGGCGCTCCGGCACGCGGGGATGGCCAAATAGCCCCTCGGGGCGTGCGAAAACCCTCGGGGTGGGGCCCTGCTCCACCCCTCGAGAACGGGGCCGCCACACCGCCGCTCCAACTCTTGAGGGCGGGAGCACTGCTCCCGCCGTTCCGCCGGTCGACCTGGTCGGCGCCGAAATTTCTTCGCAAGCTCTCGGGGCAACGCCGACCTCCGAACCCTCGAACCGATTTCGAGGCGCGCTTCCGCAATCGCGCGCATCGAGACCATCCACGTCTCGCGCGGGCCGTACGGATGAGAGGGGCCGGGCCTCGGGGGCCGGGTGCCGGCCGACCCCTGACCCCCGACCGCAGGTTCACATGTACCGCCCTCCGTTTGGGCTGAGAACCTGTCCCGTCGTGAAGCCCGCGTCTGCGGAAACGAAGTAGGCACAGGCGGCGGCGATATCATCGGGTGTTCCCATGCGCTGCACCGGGGCGCCCGTGACGGCCATCTCGATCATCTCATCCGACAGGAGGCCGTTCCGGGTCATCGGGGTATCGACAAGGCCCGGGGCTATGGCATTGACCGTGATGCCCGAGGGGCCGACTTCGTGGGCAAGGGCCTTTGTGAAGGCGTTGATGCCGCCCTTGGCTGCGGCATAGTGTGTGAAGCCAGGCGCGCCGCTGAGTCCGGCGACGGACGCCAGGTTCACGATGCGACCCCACTTAGCCTGGATCATGTCCGGGAGCACGGCGCGCGTGCAGTTGAACGTGCCCCTGAGGTGCACGGTGATCATCCGCTCCCATTGCGCTTCGGTCATCTCGACGAAGGGCACGATTTCGCAGATACCGGCGTCGTTGATGAGGATGTGGACGGGACCCAAGTTCGCGCGAACCTGCTCGATGGCGTCTGTCACGTCCGCGGCGCTCGATACATCGGCTTTGATGGGCAAGGCGCGCTGGCCTGCAGCGACTACCTGGTGCGCAGTTTCTTCGGCGCCGGTTTGGTCGAGATCCAAGATGGCGACGTTCACTCCCAGGCCGCCGAGCCGCACACAGATGGCGCGGCCGATTCCCGAGGCCCCACCGGTGACCACCGCTGTTTTTCCCTCAATGCTCATCCGACGACTCCCTTGTGATTGGTCCGTACCAACTACCCGGAAAATCGGCCGGCTCCAAGCTCCCATCCGGCCCGAGCGCTGCGGCGAATCTCTGGAAGCTGACTGCTGACGGTGCCCTTCCGCGGCAAAAACCTGCGGCGCATCGTCCGGGAATCGCCGCGTCGGATACGACGGCCACGATTCCGTCACTGAGCCCGCGAGCACCTACCTGGCATGTGGCTTGAAGACAGCAAGGCGCGATTCCGGAATACGCGCAATGGATGCGGGGGTCATGGATGCCCGGTTTGACCGGTTGATTCCATCTCATTGAGGCGTCGCATGGCCAGCGCCGAGCACCGCATCCGCTTGCTTCCCCAACTGACCTCCCTCAACCAGATCGTTTTCGACCTGTTCAGGCTGTACCAGCCGGCGTTTGCGGTGAAACGGCTGGGGACGGGGCTCGATCTCGATCCTGAGCTGCCGCCGACCTGGGCGGACCTCCCGCAATTGAAGCTGGGACTCGGCAACCTGCTGAGCAACGCGGTCAAGCACACCCGTCACGGCGGGCTCATCGTGTGTCGCACCGCGGTCGATGGTGATTGGTTGAGGCTGACACTTGGCGACAACGGCCCGGGCGTCAGTGCGGAGCTGGCGTCGGCGCTATTCGCGCCGTGGCATGACGGGGCGGCGGCGCCGCACCGGGGTCGGAGCGCGTTGGGCCTCCACATGTCGAGGGCGATCATCGCCGCGCACGGCGGGGAGATCGGGCTCGACACGAGCCATGACACCGGTGCCTGGTTCGTTGTGCGCCTGCCCGCGATCGCCGTGGAGAATGCCCGGCTGGTAGAGGAGTTGGAGCGGGCGAATCGACACCAGTCCGAATTGCTCGCAACCCTGTCATACGAGCTGCGTACGCCGTTGCAGGTGATCTTGGGATACACCGATCTCGTCCTCGAAGGAGCGTTCGGGGCCCTCAATGCCGAGCAGACCGACACCATGCGCCGAATCGATCGGAGCGCGCGGGAATTGGTTGACCTCGTCAACAGTGCCATCGACCTGCGTTGTGTGGGCGCGGAGCGGATGCCGATCGAGCTGAGCGACCCCCGCTTGCCGGAGCTCCTGCGCCGCTTCTGCCAACTCACCACCGAGGTACTGGCCTGCGATTTCACCCATCTGTTTCTTTGCCAGCGCTCGGCGGGCGGCTACGCGGTTCTCGCTGGGCACGGCGACGCCCCGGAGGAGTGGGAGTGGGTTCGCAGCCTGTGCGTTCCCGCTCTCAATGTCGCCCGGCTACTGGCGGGCCGCGACCGCGAGGAGCCGGCGGTCGTGGCGGAGCCGCAGCAGTGGCTGCCGGGTCGCACCGCGCCGCGTTACGCGGCCGGCCGTTGCTTGGTCATGGCCGTCCAGCGAAATGGTGAGACGCTCGGGATTCTGGTGGCGGGCAATCGCCACGGGTCGCGCGATTTCTCTCCCGACCAGGCGCGCTTGGCGCAAGGCATCGCCGATCTCGCGGCGATGGCGCTGGAGAATGCGCGCCTGGTCGACGAACTCGAACGCACGAAGCAGCTCAGGAAAGAGTTCGCCGCCAGCATGTCGCACGAGTCCCGCATCCCGCTCAACGTCATCATCGGCTACGCCGACCTCCTGCTCGATGGCGAGTTCGGCCCGCTCACCGTGGAGCAAAGCGGGGTCTTGCAGCGCGTCCGCAGCAGCAGTCTCGACCTGCTCGACGCCATCAACCGCAACCTCGACCTGAGCGACGACAGCAACGGGTGATCACAGGGTCCCGGCCTCACGGCCGAAGCTGCCTCGCCCGGTACCTTCGCGAAAACCCCTCTTGTCCATGCGGTTTGAGCATCGCGCTTGGCAGGCAGCCGCTGGACGTGTGCCCAGCGTTCGACGCAAACGACGACGGTCTCGTGACCGTGGACGAGCTGGTTCAGGGAGTGACTCATGCCCCCGGGGGCTGCCCGGAGTGAAGTTCGGCTCAGAGCATGTGAAAGAATGCCTCGGGGTGGAGCACCGCTCCACCCCTCGAGAATGGCTCCGGCCCACAGCCGCTCTACTCTTGAGGGCGGGAGCACTGCTCCCGCCCTTCCGGGACTAATTCAGGGAGTGAATCATGCCCTCGGGGGCCACCAGGCCTGATCGACGGAACCTACGCGAATAACGACCGTCGGACTCGCGCGGCCCTTCACCGATCGGGCGGGCGGTCGAGTTGCTTGAGGAAGCGGAAGAAGTCGCTGTTGGGCGAGAGGACGACAGTGGTGCCGTCGCCGAGCGCCTTGCGGTAGGCCTCCAGCGTGCGCACGAGCTGGTAGAACTCCAGGTCGCGGCCGTACGCGTCGGCGAAGATCTTGACCGCCAGCGCGTCGCCCTCGCCGCGCGTGATCTCGGCCTGCTTGCGCGCTTCCGCCGTGAGAATCTGCACCTGCTTGTCCGCTTCGGAGCGAATCTTGCGGGCCTCCTCGTCTCCTTCGGCGCGAAACTTCTTCGCCAGGCGCTCGCGCTCCGTGCGCATGCGGTTGAACACGTTCATCTCGTTTTTCTCGGGCAGGTCGGCGCGCTTGATGCGCACGTCGACGACCTCGATTCCGTACTCGCGCGCCTTCGCGTTGCTGCGCTGGGTCACCTGCTCCATGAGCTGCGCGCGCTTCTGATTGACGATCTCGCTGAGGGTGTGCCGGCCGAGGGTCTCGCGCAGGTCCGAGTAAATGATGTCGTCCAGGCGCGATTGCGCCCCGACCTCGTTGCGCACGGTGCGGTAGAACTGCAGCGGTTCCTGGATGCGCCAGCGCGAGTAATTGTCGACCACGAGCTGTTGCTTGTCTTTCGTCAGCAGCTCGCGCGGCGCGGCGTCATAGTGCAGCAAGCGCCGGTCGAAGTACAGCACGGTCTGGATGAAGGGAATCTTGAGGTAAAGCCCGGGCTCCTGCACGGTGCGCACCGGCTCGCCCAGTTGGACGACGATCGCCTGCATCCACTGCGGCACCCGGTACGTGGCCAGGTTCCAGACAGCCACCACGAGGGCGATTGCCGCGAGAATGGGGATCCACCGCCGGTCCATCGTCATCGCCTCGGCGCTTGGCTGGTGGGCGGCTGGGCTGCGGGCACTTCGGCCGGCTCGGCCCGCCGCGGTTTGAGCACCTGATCGAGCGGCAGGTACGGAACCACCTGCTTGCCGGCGAGGTCGTCGAGAAGGATCTTGTTCATCCGCGCCAAAACGTCCTCCATGGTTTCGAGGTACAGGCGCTGCCGCGTCACCTCCTTGGCCTTCGCGTACTCGTCGTGGAGGGCGATGAAGCGTTGGGCGGCGCCCGTGGCATCCTGGACCTTCACCGCCTTGTAGGCCTCCGCTTCGTTGAGCAGTTGCGCCGCCTGGCCGCGCGCCTTCGGCACCACGTCGTTGGCGTAACCGCGCGCTTCGTTGATCAACCGCTCCTTGTCCTGCTGGGCGCCGATGACATCCTTGAAGGCATCGGCAACCTGGTCCGGCGGATCCACGTCCTGCAGCTTCAGGGCCACCACTTCAAGCCCCACCTGGTACCGATCGAGGATGCTCTGCAGCAGGCGCTGCGCGTCCGTCTGGATGCGCTCCTTGCCTTCCGTCAGCGCGTCATCGATGGCGTCGCGGCCGATCACTTCGCGCATGGCGGCCTCGGCCGCCGCCCGCACGGTCTCCTGCGGATCGCGCACGTTGAACAGGAAGTCCGTGGCGCCGCGGGGGTCCGTCTTCACCTTGTACTGCACGATGAACTGCAGCTTGACGATGTTCTCGTCGCCGGTAAGCATCAGGGCCTCGGCATCCTCGCTCCGGTAGCGGGCGGGCGGCCCGACCGCGACGGTGCGGAAGCCGAACTCTTCCTTGCGAATCTGCGTGACTGACGGCTTGAGCACCTCCTCGAAGGGCCAGGGCAGGTGGTAGCCCGGCCCCGGGTCCGCCTCGCGCACGACCCGGCCGAAGCGCAGGACAATCCCGCGTTCGTCGGGTGCGACGATGTAGACGCCGCTCAGCGCATAGAGCAGCAGCGCGATGGCGACAATGAGCCAGGGACTCCAGCGGGCTCGCTGGCCGCCGCCGAACCGGCCGCGGAACTCCTCCCACATGGTGCGGAACGCGTCGAAGGGATCCTCCCCGTTGCCGCGGGGAAACCTCTCTGGAAAGCGGTCGGGCATGCGTTACCAGTGCTTTGTCAGAGCCAGGCGCCCTCTCGCGCGCCACGGAATCCCTTCTACCAGGTGCCGCTTGTCGATGCCACCGCGCGAGGCCGTGGGGCGAATCGCCGATTTCGTGTCGCGCAGCGGCCGAGTAGGGGAGGGTTTCAAACCGGTTTCAAACCGGTTTCAAACCGGTTTCAAACCCGCCCCTACAACGAGCGATCGGCCATCAGCCACGGGTCTCCGATAGCTCTCCCTCGGAGGGCGCCGGCCCCGGATCAGGTCGGCAGGATGGAAACGGTGCCAGCCTGGATTCCCGCTTTCGCGGGAATGACGGGTGCGAAGGTTCTCTCTTTCAGCCGATCTTCTGCACGTCAACCCGGACGGCGCGGTCGGCGGGGATTGGCTGCCAGGCGAGCGGGCGGTACTGGAGGTGGCCGTAACCGGCAGCGAGGCCGAGCCACTTCACATGACCGGGTTCCAAGTCGGCCTGGCTTGCCCAGTCCGGATGCATGAAGGGCGCGAAGCCGTTGTAACGATGACTTGCCCCGGACGGCACGCCGGGCTGAGCTTCGCGGTGATCCGGAGCTCGCCCACCTCGCTCGTGAGCTTGACCAGCTCGCCGTTGGCGGTGCCCAGGCGGGCGGCGTCCTGGTCATTGATGAAGGCGAACGGCTCGCCGCGATGCGTGTTGAGCAGGTGACCAGCGGGCACGACCGCTGGAGCATTCACTCGATGCAGCGGCTGCGTCACGCGATCGGGGGCGTCGAGCAGCTGGCTCCAGCAGGCGCCCTTCTGGCAGCCCATCGGATTCATGTCGGGCACGCCGGGCTCGATCGGCGCAAAGCGCCCCGCCTGCTCCTCGCGCACGACCTTTCCGTCCTTGACGAACACGCGCCACGGGCATCCGCCCGGATAGCAGTCCACCGAATGGCTGCCCCACGACACCGTGTCCCAGGTCCACTTTTGCCGGTACGCATCGGCCCAGGCGCCTCTGATTCGTGCCATTGGGTCTCTCCTCGCCTTGGCACTCGCGGCGGCCACCCACCGCGAGCGACGGCCCTCTTCACTCCCAGACGATCTCAGCCGGGTCGCGGGTGAGGTGCCCGAGGCAGTCCTTCCAGCGGTAGAGGATCAGGGCATCCATCAGCTCCGAGCCCTGGCCGCGGCGCTTCTTGTCGAGTTCGGTGCGGAGGACGTCGAGGGCGCCGTGGACTTTGGGACCGAAGAGCGACTCCAGATACGCAGGCGGGATGCGGTCGCCGCTTTCGTCGAAGCTGCCGTCCGGTCGCAGTGGCGCCGGGGCGAGCGGCGGGACGTAGTAGACGTTCGGATGCGTGCC
>JBBITY010000048.1:12647-13530 GCA_037440565.1 Desulfurellales bacterium | reverse complement strand
CGGAAGGATGACCTCTCGGTGCACCACGCGCTCCTCCAAGCCCGCCAGCTTGAGCGCCGTCACGACTTGATGCGTGCTCAGATGACCGCCCGACGATGCGCACCACACATTGACGCCGTGCGAGGGCGCGACGATCAAGTAGGCGTTCAAACCCCGCATGGCACGCAGGACGCGCCGGACGGTCAGGTCGTAGTTGCCGGTCAGCAACACCGGGCTCAGGCGGTCCGGCTGTCCGACGGTACGCACACCCGTGCGAGTGGGAATGGGCACGAGGCGGAAACCGGTCTCGACGATCTCGGCCACCCAATCGCGCGGCGACATCACGCCGCCTCCGCTGGTGTGGCAGGCTTCTCGGCAACGAGCACGGTCAGACTGCCGAGCGCGGTTCGCTGCTCGCTGCGCGTGCGGAATCCGGCCGCCTCGACCATGCGCACGGGGTCAACGAGCGCCCAGGTGGTGGTTCGGGTGAGCAGATAGGTCACCACCGCCAGCGGCCAGCGCAGGCAGCGGTGCAGCAGGCGCTGCCAGAGGCGTTCGGGGCGCACTTCGTCCGCAATCACCAGACGGCCGCCTGGGCGCAAGACGCGGTGGGCTGCTGCGAGAACGTAGCGCTGCTCATCGGCGCCGAACTCGCTGAACACGAGGGCGCCGGCGACTACGTCGAAGGTCCCGGGCGAAAATCGATCTGCAATTTCCACCGCGGCCATCTCCTGTAGCACGAGCCGCGTGTCATCGGCCTCTGCCAGCTTCTGGCGCGCCACCGCCAGCATGTCGGGGTTGTGATCGATGGCCGAGACGAGCGCGCCGCGCTCCAGCAACGCGCGGGTGAGGTTTCCCGTCCCGCAGCCGATCTCGAGGACCCGCGGCGCGTTCAGGCCGGCCA
>JBBITY010000048.1:0-12637 GCA_037440565.1 Desulfurellales bacterium | reverse complement strand
CCGCCGCGTCGGCCGCTGCTTCGTGCAGGCCGCGGGCGCGTCCGAGCGACAGGAGGCGGATGCCCGCGTCGTACCGGTACGGCGCCGATTCGAGCAGGCGCATGTACACGTACGTGCTCACGGAGACCCTTCTGCTTGTGGAGCGCCGTCGGCCGTCGCGGACCCGGCGTGGCCGGTTTTGCACAGTTGGAGGAACATGGTCTCAACACCGCGCGTGACGATTCCTGCGTACGCGGGATCGGATGCACGGTCAAGCGAGCAGACCCTGCGGCTTTTCGGAGCTCCCGGCTTGTGGTACAGCCCGAGCGCCATGCGGTGTTGGGCTGTTGCCGCGTTGCTCTGTGGCGTGCTCGCGCCTCGCCGTCGGCGCCCATCAGGTCGTCGCGCGTCTGTTCGGCATCGGGCGCGATGTTCCCGCGCGGTTGGCGGCGCGGGTCGACCAGATCCACCTCTTCGCCGCCGAAGACGGCACCCGCATTTGAGGCTGGCTTCTGCGCCGGCGCGAAAGGCATCTGGCCCGATCCGAAAAAGAGAACGGCTCGCGCAAAGCGTGCCCTGAGCGCGAGATGGATCTCCGGATCGAGGCTGGTTAGCGCCCTGAGCCGGCAGCCAGTCGGTGAAACGCCCAACGCAGTCCGATCGGCGCGACCAGCGTGGACACGAGGACCATCAGGACAATGGCTGAGAAGTGACTCTCCGAGAGGATCGGGCCGCTCCCGAGGGTGGTACGCGCGCCGATCCCGGCGAAGATGAGGCCGACCTCTCCGCGCGGGATCATGCCGATGGCCACGGTCAGACGGTCAATGCCACGGCCAATGACACCGAATGCGCACGCCAGCTTCCCGACGAGCGCACAGACGATGAGGATGCCCCCGAACCCCAGAGCCATCGGAGTTGCGAGACTCTCCAGGTGCACCTTGGCGCCCATCAAGATGAAGAACAGCGGCACAAACAAGGAGGAGACGGGATGCAGCAATTCCCCGAGCGTGGCGTGATCTTCGCGCGCGCGGACCCCCGTGCCGTACGGATCGAGAAGCAAGCCCGCCGCGAAGGCGCCGATGATGTCCGCCAGGCCCACCAGCTCCGCGGCGAATGCCATCGTGAAACAGAGGCCGAGCCCAATCACCAACATGATCTCCGGATGACCGCTGCGGCCGGCCAACCG
Source organism: Desulfurellales bacterium (assembly GCA_037440565.1). Lineage (GTDB taxonomy): Bacteria > Desulfobacterota > Binatia > HRBIN30 > CADEER01 > JBBITY01. The sequence continues at coordinate 11,472 of JBBITY010000048.1, read as the reverse complement.
GATGATCGTTCCGGTAAAGAGCTGCCCCACTCCAACGGCCACCGCCAGGAACAGCACGGCGCGCAGAATGATACCGGCAACCGCGAGAGTGGAGGGACCGGCACCCTCCTGGCCGGCGGCCGACACCATTCCTGCCACCACGGCGAGTACGACGAGCCCGAGCACGTCGTCGAGAATGGCCGCGCCCAGGATCACCTGACTTTCGCGGCGCTGCGTGACCCCCAGATCCTTGAGCACGCGGGCGGTGATCCCCACGCTGGTCGCCGACAGGGTGGCGCCAATGAACATGTGAACCAGCGAGTTGGCGTCGGGGAACAGCCATGCTGCGGCCGTCCATCCCAGGGCGATCGGAACGGCAATGCCGATCAGCGCCACCAGAAACGACGACGGGCCGACGCGTACCAAGGCTCGCAGGTCTGCCTCCAATCCGACGTCGAACAGCAAGATGAGCACGCCGACCTCGGCCAGGAATTGCAAGGCCGGGTCTGATCGCACGAGCGCAGGGCCCTGCTCGCCCGCCACGAGCGGCAGGAGATTCCCCAGCGCGATCCCCACCAGTAACTCACCGAGGACCGACGGTTGTCCCCAGCGCTCCGCGAGCAGGCCGCCGGCCTTGGCAACGACGACCAACACCCCCAGCGCGAACAGCAACGGCCCAAAGCTCGCGTGTCCACTCTCGCCGGCGGCCCAGACGACCGCGGGCAACGCGGCGCCCAACACGGTCCCCCCGCATCCCCACCGTGCGATCGATCGATAATGAGTGGCCCTCTGGGCGAGTGGCTTCCCAACCCCCGTATCGGCGAATTCGTGCACGCCAGTCTCCCGTGCCACGCGGATCCTCGCGATGCAAGAATAGGGATACCAACTCCCTCCCCCAGCCAACCCATACGGTGTGGTACTCGTGGTGGCTGTAGTAGATGGTGACAACGCACGCGCGATAGGGCTTCTCGTGGCGCGGAGCAGCAGAAAAGGAGGAGGCGCATGCACACATTGTGGAGAACCACATCCGGGCTGCAGGGCATGGCATTGTTTCTGATGCTGGCCGTAGGGTTCGGGAGTGCGCTCGTAACGGGGGCGCAAGAACAGCGGGCGTCGGAACCCTATGCGGACGAGCTGAAGCGCGACGTCCCGCGAACGGCCATGCGCGGCTACCTCGAAGCCGGGCGCGCCGGCAATTACGCGCTGGCAGCCGCATACCTGGATCTGCGGGAGGTGCCGCCCGCCACACGCGGCCAGCGCGGGCCGGTGCTGGCCCGCCAGCTCAAAGCCGTGCTCGATCGGACGCTATGGGTGGACTTGGACAGCCTGAGTGAGGCGCCGGAGGGCGACCGCGAAGACGGGTTGCCCGCCAAGCGCGACCTGGTCGGAACGGTCGAGACGGCGAAAGGGCCGGTGCCGGTGTATCTCGATCGCGTCCGTCGCGAAGACGGGCGGCCGATCTGGAAAATCGCCTCGGCCACAGTCAGCCGCGTTCCGGTACTGTACGCCGAGTTCGGCTATGGTCCCCTGGCCGAGTATTTGCCGGCGGTGTTCTTCGATGTCCGGTTCCTCGAGGTGCAGCTCTGGCAGTGGATCGGGCTGCTCGCCGTCGTGGCGACGGCTGTTGCCCTTTCCTGGCTGGCGACCGCGGTGATCGGGCAGCTCGGGCCGGCCGCGCGCAGCGCCACGGGTCCGCTGCGCTTGCTGATCGCCGTGTCGCTGTTTGCGGCCGGAACGTACACGCTCGAACTGGCCGTGCCCGTCCAGGCGTTCTTCGCCGGACTGCAAAAGGCCCTCGCAGTCGTCGCGGTCACCTGGCTGATCGTGCGCGCCATCGATGTCGCGGCGCGCGCGATGGAGACTCGCTTGATCGCGCGTGAACAGGCCTCCGCGGTCTCCATCGTTGCCCTCGGCCGGCGCACGATGAAGGTGTTGGCCAGCGGCCTCGCAGGACTTGCCATCTTGCAGAATCTCGGCATCGACGTTACCGGGGTTCTCGCCGGCCTCGGCATTGGCGGCTTGGCGGTCGCGCTGGCGGCGCAGAAGACCGTCGAGAACCTCTTCGGCGGCGTCACCCTCATTGCCGACCAGCCGGTGCGCGTCGGGGATTTCTGCCGTTTCGGCGACAAGATCGGAACCGTCGAAGAGGTCGGGCTGCGCTCGACCCGCGTGCGCACCCTGGACCGGACGGTGGTGAGCATTCCCAACGCGGCGTTCTCCGCAATGCAGTTGGAGAACTATTCCAAACGCGACCGCATGTGGTTCCGCCACCGAATCGGGCTGCGCTACGAGACGACGCCCGACCAACTGCGCTATGTGCTCGTCGAACTCAAGAAGCTGCTCACGGCCCATCCGAAGGTCCACCCGGATCCGGCCCGCCCGCGGTTCGTCGGCCTGGGCGCCTGCTCGCTTGATATCGAGATCTTTGCTTACGTGGCCACCAACGACTACGACGAGTTCCTCGCCGTCCAGGAGGATCTTCTGCTGCGGATCATGGACCTCGTCCGCGCCAGCGGGACGGGCTTTGCCTTTCCGTCGCAGACAATCTACGCGGGGGCGGATGCCGGTCTCGACCCGGAAGCCACCCGCCGAGCGGAAGAGCAGGTCCGAGAGTGGCGCGCGGCCAACGCGCTCGGGCTGCCGTACTTCCGAGCAGAACAGCTCGCCGCGTGGCGGGGCGTACTGGATTATCCGCCGAAGGGATCGGCGATCCACGCGTAGGCGCGGCGCCCCGGCTGGGACTCGTTGAATGATGCGACGGGTTGCCCATCGAGGTGTGCTTCGCTACATTAAGTGGCCTCAAGGGTGCGGCGAGCGCCTTGCGCCGCAGGAACGATCGGATGGTCGGGCCGCCATCCGGGGACGGCTCTCTCCGGAGGCGTCATGCAGCAAAGGCAACTCACCGACCAGCCCGCCGCGCCCACTGGGGCAGTTGGTCTCGCCGTAAGGGTCTTTTGGATGGCGTTCGGCAATGCCGGTCTTCTTCTCTTGGCGGTTTCGATTGCCCAGAGGGGCGCGGTTTCCCGCCTCGACGTCGGGTTCTGGACGCTGGCGGCCGCTCTTCTCCTCGTTCGCTACCTCGATATTACGCGACTGAGCGGGCTCACGGCGGACGGCAAACCGGCGTCGCTCGGTCATTGGCGGCGGTATGCCATCGGGTTACTTGGCGCGAGCGTCATTCTTTGGGCACTCGCTCACGCAGTCGCGCGCCTGCTCGCCGGCTGAGGCGCCGGTGCGACTAATTCGATCTGAGACTGATCGGTGCTAGTCAGACTGCTATGGTCCGTCCGGCGATCCGCTTCATCATCGCACTGGTAGCCAGCCTGGCGCTCCTCACGTGGCTGGCCTCGGTGGTCGTGTACCGGACGACGCGCGACTGGTTCGAGAAAGACGTGAGCTCGCGGGCTGAGCTGGCCGTGAGCGGCGCGCGACACGGACTGCTCTCGCACTGGAAGAAGGAGGACAGCGAGGCGTTGCACGCGCTGCTCGTGGAGCTGACCCGTGACGAGCGGATACTGGCGGCCGCCGCGTGTGCGAAGGATCTCTCCCGGCTTGCTACCACCGGGGAGTTCCCGGAACAGTTCGACTGCCGCATCGCCGGCGCCCACGTTCGGCAGTCGCAGGGAAGCGCGACGGCGTGGGTGTCCTGGAGGACCGTCACTGCGCTTCCGGGAGGCACGGTTCACGTGAGCGCCATCCCAGTGCACGATCAGACGGAGGCGGTGGGCTTCGTCGTGCTCGTGCACGACCTGAGCTTTATCGAACGGCGGGAGGCCACCGTGCGCTGGGTCCTCCTCGTGGTCTTCGGCTTCCTCGCGGTGGCCGCATCGGCGCTCACCATCGTGGCGGCCCGGGTTTCGTGGCGCGAGTGGAGCGGTGAGATCCAGCGCGTCCTCAAGGGCGAGACGCATCGGCCGGAGTTCCAACCGCTGCTGCAGGACGTCCGGGATCTCGTCGAGCGCATCGCGGCCGAGCGACAGGCGGAGAGCGAAGCGGGGCTCTGGACTCCACAACGGCTCCGGCAGACGCTGAGCCGGTATCTTCGCGGCGAGAAAATCATTATTGTCGCGAACCGTGAGCCCTACGTCCACGAGCACGCGCCGGGCGGAGGCGTCACCGTGTTGCACCCTGCCAGCGGCTTGGTGACGGCGCTGGAGCCGGTGATGCGCGCGTGCTCTGGAATCTGGATTGCGCACGGCAGCGGCTCTGCGGACCGCGAGACGGCGGATGCGAAGGGGCGCATCCCCGTACCGCCCGGCGAGGAGTCGTATCTCATCCGGCGCGTGTGGCTCTCCGCCGAGGAGGAGAAAGGATATTACTACGGGTTTGCGAACGAAGGCCTGTGGCCGCTCTGTCACCTTGCGCATGCCCGGCCGGTCTTTCGCGGCGAGGACTGGAGGCGATATCAAGCCGTCAACCAGAAGTTCGCGAACGCGGTCTGTGAGGAGGTCGACACGGAAGACCCGATCGTTTTGGTTCAAGACTACCACTTCGCGCTGGCACCGCGGTTGATCCACAAGCGACTGCCCAGGGCAACCGTGATCAGCTTCTGGCACATCCCCTGGCCGAACCCGGAGCGGTTCGGCATTTGCCCGTGGCGCAACGAGCTGCTGGGGGGACTGTTGGGGAGCAGTGTCGTCGGATTCCACACGCGCTTTCATTGCAACAATTTCATCGATGCCATCGACCGCTATTTGGAGGCGCGCATCGATCGCGAGCAGCAAGCCGTGGTGCAGCACGGGCACACCACCCTTGTCCGCCCGTACCCCATCTCGACGGAATGGCCGGTGCGTTGGCTGGAGACGGTCCCGTCGGTGGCGGAGTGCCGGGGGCGTGTGTTCTCGGAGCTCGATCTGCCGGGGGACGCGCGCCTTGGCGTGGGTGTGGACCGCCTCGACTATACGAAGGGAGTCGAGGAACGCCTGCTGGCCGTCGAGCGGCTACTGGAGCGCTTCCCGGCATTGCAGGGGCGTTTCGTCTTTGCGCAACTGGCCGCCCCGAGCCGGATGGAAATTGACCGATACCGCGAGCTGAACGAAAACGTGGAAGCGGTCGCGGCGCGGATCAACGAGCGCTTCGGCCGAGAATCGTATCGGCCGATCGTGTTGCTGCGCGCGCATCACGAACCACCGGAGGTGTTCAAGTACTACCGGGCCGCCGATCTCTGCTACGTGAGCAGCCTCCATGACGGCATGAACTTGGTGGCGAAGGAGTTCGTTGCCGCAAGAGACGATGAACGCGGCGTGCTCGTGCTGAGTCAGTTCACGGGCGCCGCCCGCGAACTGACGGAGGCGTTGATCGTCAACCCCTACGATCTGGATGAAGCGGCGTCGGCGATGGCCGCGGCGCTCGACATGCCAGCGGAGGAGCAGCGCGCCCGGATGCGATCGATGCGCGCGTACATGTCCGAGTTCAACGTGTACCGGTGGGCGGGAAGGATGCTGGTGGAGGCGGCGCGGCTGCGCGATCGGGAGCGGCTCGCGGGCCGTCTCGCTCGCGTGGAGGCGGCATTGTGACGCGGTCGGAATTGGCGCGAAAGAGATTGAAGAGATCGGCGCATGAGCAGGCACCCACTGCTGCGGTTGAAGACCAGGTGCTGCGCCGCCTTCGGGAAGCAGAACACGTGTTCTGCTTTCTCGACTACGACGGAACCCTGGCGCCGCTGGCGCCGACGCCCGAGGAAGCGCTGCCAGTGCCGGGAACGGCTGACCTGCTACAGAAACTCGTGGCCGCGGAAGGCACCAGGGTCGCGATCGTCACGGGCCGCACCATCGCGGACGTGCGCCGCTTTCTCGATGTACCCGGAGTTTACTACGCTGGAGTACACGGCCTCGAATTGGAGTTCCCAGACGGTCGGACACGGCTGACGCGGGGCGTGGGTCTGGCGCGTGCGGCGCTCCCCACCATCAAGCGGCGGGTCGAACAAGCCCTCGCCGGACGCCCGGGCATCCTGATCGAAGACAAAGGCGCGGCCCTCGCCTGCCACTACCGCCTCGCCTCGCGAGCGGATGCCGTCATGGCGCGCCAGACGTTGGCCGCGGTCGTGTGCGCCTATCAAAGAAAAGGCGTGCCGCTCATGCTGATACACGGCCGCGAGGTCACCGAAGTTCGACCGGCCGGCGTCGACAAGGGCGAAGCGGTGCGCGCGCTCCTTGCCACCTGCAGCGATCGGCCCCTGGCTGTGTACATCGGCGACGACCGGACCGATGCCGATGCGTTCGCGGCATTGCCCTCGGACTCGATCACGATTGACGTCGGCCCCGCGGATGAGTCCCGCCCAGCCCAGTATTCGCTGCCCGGCCCCGCGGAGGTGCACCGCTTCCTGCAGGCGCTGCTGGCGTGCCGCCTGACGCGCGCAGCGAAGGCCGATCGTTCCCCTCGAGCGTGACCGATGCCCCCGCCCTCGAAGCCACGGCCGTTCCGGTTCTTCTCGAGCCTCGATCTCACCTTGTTGACGAACCGGCGCGCGCGCGATCTTGCCGAGCTACTCGCACACCTGCGCGAAGTGCCCGGGTCGGTGATCTACTACCACACCCATCATTTTCTCGTGCAGCACCAGTACCTCTCGCCCGAGCCGCCCAACGACTTTGCGTATTGGGTGACGAATGTCCTCCAGGAGGATCGGCTGGGCGAGCAACTGGCGGCGATCGACCTCATGCAGTTTCGCACCATCCGCGCCCTGCGCCAGCGCTTGATCGAGGTCATCGAAGGATATCTGGAAGAGCGGCGCCAACTGCGCACTGCGCCGGAGGGCGAGGAGTTTCACTTCCGCGAAGCCGTATCGTTCGTCGTTCCAACTCCGCACGTGGCGCGCGACCTCGCCGAGTTTGCCGGCTGCTTGGAGCAGATCGGCTTCGGTGCGCTGTCCTTCCACTTCTTCGACGCGCGCCTGCGACTCGAGCGCGGCGGAGACGACTTTTCCGAGTGGGTCAGGACCCTCGGCGAAGAGGAGCTGGCGCGGGAGATCAGCCGCCTCGATCCGTACACCCATACGCTGGATGGCCTGCGCAGCGAGGTCGCTCGACTGGTTCGGCGTCGCGCGCAGGAACGAGCGTCCCATGGCCGCGCTTGATCGGTACGAGGAGTTCGTCGGCCGGGGCACGATCGAAGAGCTGCGGCTGCTGGGCGCGCACCTCGCAGGGCGGCGCATCGTGACGGTCAACTCGACCGCGGTCGGCGGCGGTGTGGCGGAGATTCTCAACCAGCTCGTTCCCTTGTCGCGCGAGGTGGGCGTCGATATCCGCTGGGAGGTCATCAAAGGCGGCGAAGACTTCTTCGGCGTGACGAAGCGCCTGCACAACGCCCTGCACGGCAAGTCCGAGACGTTCTCGACGCGCGATTGGGAGATCTTTCGGGAGACCACGGAGCGCAATTGCGCCGAACTCGATCTCGATGCGGACGTCGTCTTCATTCACGATCCTCAGCCGGCAGGCCTGATTGCGGCGCGCCGCCCCGACCGCGGCCACTGGGTGTGGCGCTGCCACATCGACGTGTCGGCACCACAGGCGGATGCCTGGGAGTTCGTCGCCGGTTACGTAGCGCGGTATGACGCGACCGTCTTCTCGGCACCGCAGTTCGCGCGCGATCTCGCGCTGCCTCAGGTGATGATCGCCCCGTCGATCGACCCGCACAGCGACAAGAATCGCGACCTGAGCGACAGCGAGATCGAACGGATTCTCGACCGGCTCAAGGTTCCGCGCGACAAGCCGATCATCACCCAGGTGTCGCGTTTCGACCGGCTCAAGGATCCGGTCGGTGTCATTGCGGCCTTCCGTCTGGCCCGCAAGTACAACGACTGCCGGCTCGTGCTCGCCGGCGGCAGCGCCACCGATGATCCGGAGGGCGCCGAGGTGCTCGCGGCGGTGCACGAGGCGGCGAACGGCGACCCGGACATCCACGTGCTCGAGCTGCCGCCGACGGCGAACATCGAGATCAACGCGTTGCAGCGCGCCTCGACGGTGATCTTGCAGAAATCGCTCAAAGAGGGGTTCGGCCTCACCGTCAGCGAGGCGCTGTGGAAGGGCAAGCCCGTCATCGCCGGGGCCGTCGGCGGGATTCCGCTGCAGATCACCCATCGCTACAGCGGCATCCTCACCCACACCGTCGAGGGAACCGCCTTTTGGATCAGGCAGCTCCTCAACGCTCCCGATTATGCGCGGCGCCTGGGTGCCAACGGCCGCGAGCACGTGCGCAACAACTTCCTCCTCACCCGCCACCTGCGCGACTACCTCTTGTTGTTCCTTTTCCTCGAACACCGCGACGAACGCGTCATCCGGCTGCACTGAGAGCCGCTGTGCCGCGCATCGCTGAGAGCTCGTGAAGCAATCCAGCCGCGACACGCGGTAACAGCGGCGGGAGGGCGGGAGCAGTGCTCCCGGCCGCAAGAGGGGAGCGGCGGTGCGCCGTCGGCGTTCTCGCCCCCATTCTCGCGGGGTGGAGCAGTGGTCCACCCCGCGGGATTTCTTCTGAGCGGAACGCCTTCTTCAACACGCGCCTACGGCCCGGCTGTGTAGGCGTACAGCAGCCACAAGCCGAGTGCGTACGCCACGACCATCACCGCGCTGTTCGGCTCGATCATGGCGAAGCGGCGCTCGGCCCGGTAGACGATCGCCGCCAGGCCGAGTCCCATCAGCGCGATCGCGACGAGCGCCGTGAGCGCGTGATGCGGGTTGAGGACCGCGAAGAGTGAGGTTCCCGGCGCGGCCAGGTCCAACACGAGGAAGATGGCCATGTTGAAGGCGTTGGAGCCGAACAGGTTGCCCACAGCCAAGTCGAAGGCGCCCATGCGGACCGCAGCGAGACAGGAAACGAGTTCGGGGAGCGAGGTGGAGAAGCCGACGAGCCACGTGCCGACGAAGGTGGTGCCGAGGCCGGTGATCTCGGCAATCCCCTTGGCGGACCAGGCGAACGCCGGGGCGGCGGCGAAGACGCCGAGCGCCGCTGCGGCGAAAGCGACGATCGCGCGGCGGAGAGTGACGGCCGCGGTGCTCTTGCTCGCCGGCGGCGCAGCCGTTGGAGCCCGCATGCTGTGCCGATACACCGCTCGCATGCCCACGATGTACACGACCGGGAGCAGCAGGGACCCCGCTCCCACCCCGAGCAGGGTGAACTCGGGGCGGATGACCACCAGAAGGCCCGCAAAGGCATGCAGGCTGATGGCCAAGCACGCGGCCAGGGCGTGGTCGAAGGCCGCCTGCCGAAGCACTTGCCGGCGCGGCGGCAGCAGGTCGATCAGCGCGAGGATGAGCATGTTGGCGAGGCTGGAGCCGAACAGATCGCCGACGGCCAGGTCAGCGGCGTGCAGTCGAACCGCGGCGACGTCCGTCGTGAGCTCCGGCAGGGAGGTGGCGGCGGCGAGCAAGACCGAGCCGATCCACAGGCGCCCCAGCCCGGTTGCCTCGGCGATGGCGTCGGCGTAGCGCGCCAGCGCAATGCCCGCGATCACCACCACGGCGCCGCTGGCCAGAAACGCGAGGACGTAAATCACCGCCGATCTAATGGCCACAAAGGGGCCGGAATACAAGGACCGGCGCGGTGGCGAGACCGATGAGCGCTCCGCCGAGCACGAGCCACGCGGAGTTGACGCGAAAGCGCAGCAGCAAGAAGGCGCTCGCGGCGGCGAGCACCGCAGTCGTGATGTCAACCACCGCCGCCCGCCCCAACGTGAAGGTCACCACGGCCATCAACGCGAGCGAGCCGACGTTGACGCCGTCGAGAAACGCGCCCGCCGTCGAGGAGCGGCGCAGACGCGGGACGAGAGGACCGCTGATCGCTACAAAGACGAACGCGGGTAGGAAGATGCCAACCGTGGCGACGACTGCGCCCGGCACGCCTCCCAGCAGATAGCCGATGAACGTCGCCGTACTGAAGACCGGCCCCGGCGTGATCTGGCCCATCGCAATCGCATCGAGCAGTTGGCCGTCCGTGAGCCAGTGCCAGTGCTCGACCAAGTCGGCTCGCAGGAAGGCGAGCAGCACGTAGCCGCTGCCGAACAGGATCGCGCCGACTTTGAGGAAGAAGAGAAACAGCGCGGTGAAGCTCAAGGGCGCGATCAGCGTCGCGGCTGCTCCGGCGCTTGTGACCGCGTGGCTGATCGCGGCGCCCGGCCCGGCCCACACAGCAAGGGCAGTGGGCCGCAGCCGCGCTCGCGCGGTGATCGAGTGCGCCCCGGCAGCGACGGCACCCGCCATGAACAGGACAACGAGCTCATTGACGCCCGCGGCGCACGCCGCCACGGCCAGCAGCGCCAGCGCAGCGAGCGACGCGGTCTTCACGGCAACCCGCCCCAGGCCCCAGAGCGCCTGCACAACGACTGCGATGATCACCGGCTTGACGCCGTAGAGCAAAGCCCCGGCTTGCGGGCGCGTGCCGAAATGGACGTAACCCCACGCGAGCGCAAGGGTGATGAGGCTCGCCGGCACGATGAAGCAGATCCCGGCGACGGCGAGACCGCTCCAGCCGGCCCGCTGATGGCCGATGTGAATGGCCATCTCGGTCGAGTTGGGACCCGGGATGAGGTTCGTCGCCCCGAGGAGATCGAGGAACTGCTCGCGCGTGACCCAGCGCCGCCGGCGGACTACCTCATCCTCCATTATCGCGATGTGTGCCGCCGGACCGCCGAAAGCGATGGTGCCGAGACGAAGGAAGAGCAGCGCCAGCTCCCTCAGCGAGGCCTGCGGCTCGGGTGTGGACCCGACGTGTGCGGCGGAGGCTGAAGGCAGCGCGGGCCTCACCCCTGGGAGCGCTGTGATCGCGCTGCGGGCGGCTGCTAGCTCGTCTGGCATCTGCGTTTCCTCCATATGATCTCGGTCATACCAGCACCCGCGATTCCCGCATAGGCTGAATCGATGAAGATCGCGGTGCCTCGGTGCCTGACAGCGGCGATCGGAGCACTTCTCGTACGCAGCCTCGTTGTTTGTCCTGTCGGCGCGACCACGCCCGCCCCGCAGTCTACGCCGACCGCCGCGCCGACGGCTACGCCTGCTCCCACGCCGTTATCCCTCCTTGCTCTCGCCGTCGACGCGAGCGGAAGTCGCTGGTCCCTTGAGTCTCTCTTCGGCCTCGGCGTGCTGACGGTTCCCTGGGACCTCGCCGAGGTGGACTCCGCAGTCTTCACGGGTCTCAGACACAACATGTGGCGGTTCGGCACCTTGAGTCTCGATTTCCCCTTCCCGTCAACATTGATGCCTCCCGACGAGCCAACGCCGGAGCAGTGGGCCTACTTCGACTCGGAGATGCGACGGATCGCGCGCATCATCAAGGTCGTAAAGGACGCGGGGGCCACCGTGGGCGCTGATCTGGATGGGATGCCCCGCTGGCTTTCGTCCTGTGCGGAGAACGAGGGTACCTTGCCCCAGTTCACCTGGGACAATCCGCTGTGGCGGCTGTGTGCGCCCTACGACTATGGGGAGTGGACAGGCCTGGTCGAACGCGTCGTGAGGATTTTTGCTGAGGAAGGCCTGGGTGAATTCTACTGGGGTGTGTGGAATGAGC